>NZ_JBHYTK010000164.1:2127-18110 GCF_042749255.1 Streptomyces sp. NPDC059524
TAGCTCTACGCCGCCCGTGCCCTCTGGCGCGGGCGGCTGCGGATCGTGCCGGGGCGGTGCCGGCCCGCCTACCGGCGCGCGTTGTCGTTGGCGCCGGGCGGCGCCCTCGCGGCGACCGGTTCGCCGCGGGCCCGGCGCGCGGCGGTGCGCGGCGTGGCCTCGCTCGCGCTGGCCTCCGCGACGATCAACACGCTCGGCAAGCGGTCGGTGCGCCGGCCGCGTCCCGCGCTGGACGCGGTGCCGCTCGTACGGCAGCTGCACCGCCAGCCGTTCACGACCTCGTTCCCCTCGGGGCACTCGGCGTCGGCCGCGGCGTTCGCGACGGGTGTGGCGCTGGAGTCGCGCGGCTGGGGCGCGGTGCTCGCGCCGGTGGCGTTCTCGGTGGCGGCGTCCCGGGTCTACACGGGCGCGCACTTTCCCGGGGACGTCGTCGCGGGCGCGGCGCTCGGCGTGGGCGCCGCGTACGCGCTGCGCGGTCTGGTGCCGACCCGCGACCAGCTGCCGTCGCCGGGCAAGCCGGTCGTCGACGGGGTGCCGGCGCTGCCGGGCGGCGAGGGTCTCGTGATGGTGGTGAACAGCCAGGCGGGGAGCCCCGAGCGGGTCCGGGCGCTGGAGGACGCGCTGCCCCGCGCCGAGTTCGTGCACTGCACGGGCGCGGAGCTCGCCGCGGAGCTGGAGAAGGCGGCGCCGCGGGCCCGCGCGCTCGGTGTCTCGGGCGGCGACGGCTCGGTGAACACGGCGGCCGGGGTCGCGGTCCGGCACGGGCTGCCGCTGGTGGTCCTGCCCGGCGGCACCCTCAACCACTTCGCGTACGACCTGGGCATCGAGGACGCCGGGGACCTGGTGCGGGCGGTCGAGCGGGGCCAGGCGGTGGCCGTGGACGTGGGCCGGTTCCGCTCGGGCGACACGTCCGGAATCTTCCTCAACACGCTGAGCCTGGGCGCGTATCCGGAGCTGGTGCGTGAGCGCGAGCGCTGGTCCGGGCGGGTCGGCGGTCCGCTCGCCGACGTCGTGGCGGCGGTGCACGTGCTGCGCCGGGACCATCCGCTGGAGGTGCTCGCCAAGGGCCGGCGGCGTCCGCTGTGGCTGCTGTTCGCGGGCAACTGCACGTACCGGCGTATGGGGTTGACGACGGGCCGGCGCACGGATCTCGCCGACGGGCTGCTCGACGTCCGCACGGTGGACGGTGGCCGGCTGCCGGGCCTGCGCCTGCTCGCGGCGGCCCTCGCGGGCCCGCTGTCCCGCTCTCCGTTCCACGCCGCGACCCGGCTCACCGAGCTCCGCGTCGACGGCGTGACTCCCGGCACCCCGCTGGCCTACGACGGCGAAGTGACGGTGTGCCACGGCGAGTTGACGGTGCACAAGGAACACGAGGGGCTGCGCGTGTACTGCCCGCCGACCGGTCTCTGACGTCCACACGCCGCGCACCGGTGTCCATATCTCAAGACGGGTATCTCATCATGCGGCCGTCCGGGCGTACGGTGATCACACACCCCGGGGCGTCCGCTCCGGGCGAGCCGTCGTTCCGTGAAAGGACCGGGCCATGCCGCAGGAGACCGCCGTGTACACCCACGGCCACCACGAGTCCGTGCTGCGTTCGCACACCTGGCGCACCGCCGCCAACTCCGCGGCGTACCTGCTCGGTTCGCTGAAGCCGCACATGAAGATCCTGGACATCGGCTGCGGGCCCGGCACCATCACCGCGGACCTGGCCGCGCTGGTCCCGGACGGACATGTCACGGGCGCCGACCACGCCGAGGGCATCCTGGACACGGCCCGCGCCACTGCGGCCGAACGGGGCCTGACGAACGTCGACTTCACCACCGCCGACGTGCACGCGCTGGACTGGCCGGACGACACGTTCTGCGTCGTGCACGCGCACCAGGTGCTGCAGCACGTCGGCGACCCGGTGCGGGCCCTGCGCGAGATGCGGCGCGTCACGAAGCCCGGCGGCATCGTCGCCGTACGGGAGTCGGACTACGCGGCGATGACCTGGTACCCGCAGTCTCCGGGCATGACGGCCTGGCAGGACCTGTACCAGCGGGTCGCGCGGGCCAACGGCGGCGAGCCGGACGCGGGGCGGCGCCTGAGGTCGTGGGCCCTGGAGGCCGGCTACGCCGCGGCGGACGTCACGTCGTCGGCGAGCGTGTGGTGCTACGCGGCGCCGGACGAGATCGACTGGTGGAGCGGCCTGTGGGCGGACCGCACGCTGGCCTCCGCGTACGCGGACCGCGCGATCGAGGGCGGCCACGCGACGCGCGAGGAGCTGGCCGCGGTGTCCGAGGCGTGGCGGGCCTGGGGCACGCGGGAGGACGCGTGGTTCATGGTGCCGCACGGGGAGATCCTGTGCCGTAAGTGACTCCGGGCACGCGGGTGCTCGCCCTCGCACGGACACCCGCGTGGACCGTGCGGCCGGGCCGGTGCCAGGTCCCGGCCGTACGGCTCACCGGTTCACTCCGGGTCGGCGGGCGGCGCCGGGCCCGGCTCGACGAAGCTGTACGGGGGCAACGGGCCGTTGACCTGGACCTCGACGTGCGGATGGGTGCGCCGCACCTCCTCGACCGCGGTGAGCAGCGGTCCCACGGTTCGTTCGTCCACGAGGAAGGACAGATTGGCCAGGCCGCCCGTGTCGGCCGGTCCGGCGACGGTCGCGTCGGCCGCCGGTTCCAGCAGGTGCCGCAGCGCGGCGACGTCCTCCGCCTCCCGTGCCCGCACGGCCGCGACGACCGTCTCGCCGAGCCGCTGCCGGTCCTCGTGGGTGCCACCGCCCGCGGCGCGGTTGTCCTCGGCCAGGGCGCGGATCCGGGTGTCCTCCGCCATGAGCCGGTGCAGTACGGCCTGTTCGTCGTGCTGCGCCCGGACGTTGTACTCGACCTTGCCGTCCAGTGCCCGCAGCCGCTCCAGCCAGTGTGCGGAGCGCTCGGCGAGCACGGCCGCGACGGTCTCGTCGTCGGGGGCGACGCTGCCGAACCGCATCGGCAGCACCGGCCCGCCGCTCACCGTCCGGGAGAGCACCTTCTGGTGGGCGATGAGGTCACGGCGCTTGGGGCTCAGCCCGTCGGGCGCCTCGCTGACGACGGCGGTCAGCGGTCCCTCCGTGACGGTGCGCACCGCGCGGGCCGGTTCGCCGATGCCTGCCAGGCCGTCCGGCAGGGCCGGGTGTTCCGCGTTGACGATGCCGTAGACGTAGGTGCCGGTCACTCGCTCTCCTCCTGTCGACTCGTGTCACGCTCCTGCGCGTCCGGCGCCGGCCGGTGTGACCTCGTGCTCGACGAGCAGTTCGACGGCGGCCACGATCGACGCGGCGTCGATCCCGGCCTCGTGCAGCTGCTCCTCGGGGGTGGCCGAGCCGGGCATGGTGCGGACGCCGAGGCGGACCAGGCGCGGGGTCGGGGAGCCGTCGGAGAAGGCCTCGGCCACGGCGTCGCCGATGCCGCCCTCGGGATGGTGGTCCTCGACGGTGAGCAGACAGCCGGTGGCGTCCGCCGCCTCGCGCAGGGTCTCCCGGTCCACGGGTTTCACCGAGTACAGGTCGATGACGCGTACGGGGATGCCGATCTCGGTCAGCTGGTCGGCGGCGCGCAGCGCCTCGTGGACGGTGACGCCCGCGCCGACGATCGTGACGCGGTCGTCGTCCCCGGAGCGCAGCACCTTGCTGCCGCCGACGGGGAAGTCCTCGTGCGGCGGGTAGATCACGGGGGTGGCGCCGCGCAGGGTGCGCAGGTAGCGGATGCCGTCCAGGTCGGGCATGCGCGCAGTGAGCCAGGCCGTCTGGTTGGCGTCGCAGGGGTGCAGGACGGTCGAGCCGGGGATCGCGCGGAACATGGCGAGGTCCTCCAGGCCCATCTGGGAGGGGCCGTCCTGTCCGATGGCGACACCGGCGTGCGAGCCGACGAGGTTGACGGAGGCGTTGCTGACGGCGGCCATCCGCAGGAAGTCGTGGGCGCGGGTCAGGAACGCCGCGAACGTGGCCGCGAACGGGGTCCAGCCCCGGGAGGCGATGCCGACACTCGCCGCGACGAGCTGCTGCTCGGCGATGTAGCACTCGACGTACCGCTCGGGGTGGTCCTCGGCGAAGAGGTCCGCGCGGGTGGAGTCGCCGACCTCGCCGTCGAGCACGACGACGTCGCCGCGCGCGGTGCCGAGCGCGGCGAGGGCCCGGCCGAAGGCGTCGCGGGTGGCGGCCTCGTCGCCGACCTCGTAGCGGGGCAGGTCGACACGGTCGCGCCGCTCGGGGTGGCGGACCTGCACGGCGGGCGGCCGGGCCACGGCGACGTGGACGGCGCGGTCCCCGCCGAGCTCCTCGATCGCCGCGGCGGCGTCGGGCAGCGGTTTGCCGTGCCGGCCCTCCTTGTCCTCGACCTCGGCGACGCCCTTGCCCTTGAGGGTGCGCGCGAGGATCGCCGTGGGCTGCCCGACGGTGGCGCGGGCCTCGCCGAGTGCGCGGTCGATCGCGGCGACGTCGTGCCCGTCGATCTCCACCGTGTGCCAGCCGAACGCGCGGAAGCGGCGTCCGTAGGCGTCGAGGTCGTGGCCGTGCCGGGTGGGGCCGCGCTGGCCCAGCCGGTTCACGTCGACGATCGCGACGAGGTGGTCGAGGTGTTCGTATCCGGCCATCTCCGCGGCCTCCCACACGGAGCCCTCGGCCAGCTCGCTGTCCCCGCACAGCACGTACACGCGGTATCCGGCGTGGTCGAGGTGCTGTCCGGCGAGGGCGGTGCCGACGGCGACGGGCAGGCCCTGGCCCAGCGAGCCGGTCGCCGTCTCGACCCAGGGCAGCCGGCGCGGGGTCGGATGCCCTTCGAGCCGGCTGCCGAGCCGGCGGAAGGTGAGCAGTTCGGTCTCGCCGATGGCCCCGGCCGCTTTGTACGCGGCGTAGAGCAGCGGTGACGCGTGGCCCTTGGACAGGATGAAGCGGTCGTTGCCGGGGTGGTCGGGGCGGGCGAAGTCGTAGTGCAGGTGGCGGGCGAGCAGCACGGCCATGAGGTCGGCGGCGGACATCGACGAGGTCGGGTGGCCGGAGCCGGCGGCGTCCGCGGCACGGACGGCGTCGACGCGCAGCTGTCGGGCGAGTGCGTGCAGTTCCGTATCGGTCTGGGTGGTCACGACGGCCTCCGGTAGGGGTCCGGTGGACGGGGCCGGGCGCGCGGCCGGCCAGGGTCTCCGCGTCCCCACGCCTCGGGGTGTCAAACGTGCGCCGGTGCTTCCCCCGGCGGCTTGCGGGAAGTGATCACGCGGCCGGGGCGGGCCAACTAGGCTTCCGGGCATGGAGATCCTGGGAACCACGCTGCGTGTCTGCGTCGAGGACCTGGAGTCCTCGGTCACCTTCTACGAACAGCTCGCCGGAAGCCCGGCCCTGCGCTTCGAGCGCGGCGGGGTCTCGGTGGCCGCCGTCGGCTGCTTCCTGCTGATGAGCGGCCCGGAGCGGGAGCTGGAGGTGCTGCGCAAGGTGTCCGCGACGATCGCGGTGCGGGACGTGGACGAGGCGAAGAGCGTGCTGGCGGCCTCGGGCGCGCAGGTCATCGCCGGTCCCGTGCCGACCCCGGTGGGGCGGAACCTGATCGCGCGGCACCCGGACGGCTCGGTGTTCGAGTACGTGGACCGGCAGGCGGCCGGGACGGCCTGATCCGGCGGCCGCGCGACGTATCCTCGCCCGGAGCACGAGGGTGAAGGACGGGGTGCAGCCATGGCCGGGAGCGCGAAGGACCGAGGGCGTGCGGACGGGACCGGGAAAGAGACCGGGAGCGGGTCCGCGAAGGAGAACGGAGGCGGGGCGGGGAACGGTCAGGGGCATGTGTCCCTGAGCGACCGGGCGCGCGAGGCGGTGCGGGAGCGGATCGTGGACCGCCGCTACCCGATGGGCTCACGCCTGGTGGAGCGCGAGGTCGCGGCCGAGCTGGAGATGTCCCGCGTGCCGGTGCGCGAGGCGCTGCGCGCGCTGGTCGCGGAGGGCCTGCTCGAACTGCTGCCGCGCAGCGGTGTGCGGGTGCGCAGCCTGGAGCGGGCCGACGTCCGGCACCTGTACGAGGTGTGGGAGCCGCTCGCGGTCCAGGCCTCCCGGCTCGCGGCCCGCAAGGTGGCGGCGGCCGGCGCGGACGAGGACCGGGTCCTGGGCACGCTGCGCTCGACGCTGGAGACGGCGGAGCGGGCCGCGGCGGCGGACAAGGGCGCCGAGGAGGTGGCCGCGCACACCGCCTTCCACGAGGAGATCGTCGCGCTGTGCGACAACCCGCTGCTCGCCCGCACGATGGAGCAGCTGAGCTGGCAGTTGCAGCTGGTGTTCGGGCTGCGCGAGGAGCCGGCGCACATGCGGGCGCAGCACGCGGACATGTTCCGGCACATCGCGGCCGGCGACGCGGAGTCGGCGGCGGCCAGCACACTGCTGCACGTGCGGGACAGCCGGGCGGTGGCCGAGCGTTCCCTCTTCGGCGCGGCCGGTGACAGCGGTGGTGACGGTGACGGCCATGTCGACGCCGAGCTGTATACCAAAACGGAGGAGCCCACGCCCCGGAAGAAGCGGAAGTCCCGCCAATCGTCGTGAAATCCCCCTGACCACTGCCACTCCTCGGACAGATCCTTGCCGCGCCTTCCCGAATTGGTATACCAATAGGCCAGCAAGACGATCCGCCCCCGAGGAGTCCGCAATGTGCGTCGAATCGACCCCGCCGCCGTCCGCCCGTCTGACCCGCCGCGGTGTGCTCGCCGCCTCCGCCGCGCTGGCCGGCACCGCGACCGCGTTCGCCGCCGGTGCCTCGCCCGCCTCGGCGGCCTCCGGCGCCGGCGCGCGCCGCTCCGAGCGCCCCGGCCCCGGCGGTGACCTGGTCGTCGAGGGCGGCACGCTGCTCGACCCGGCGACCGGCGACGTCATCGAGGACGCGGTCGTCGTGATCCAGGCCGGCGTGGTCCGCGCGGTCGGCCGCCGCGGCCGCGTCGACGTGCCCAAGGACGCGCCCCGGCTGGACGCGCACGGCAGCTGGGTGCTCCCCGGACTCGTGGACTCGCACATCCACATCAACACCGTGGCCGAGGCCAAGGCCGCCCTGCGTCAGGGCGCCACCACCGCGCGCAGCGGCTCCACGAACTTCTACCAGGACATCGCCGTGCGCGAGCTGGCCCGGCAGGCCCCCGAGCTCGCCCCGCGCCTGCGCGCCGCCGGTGTCTTCGTCTCGCCCGACCTCGGTGACACGATCCTCGGCGACCCCGACCTCACCGCGCTGGCCCGCCTGAAGGACGGCGTCGTCTCCGCCGCGGCGCTGCGCCGCGTCGTCGAGGTGAACGTGGCGCGCGGCGCCGACGTCATCAAGACCCGGT
Source organism: Streptomyces sp. NPDC059524 (assembly GCF_042749255.1). Lineage (NCBI taxonomy): Bacteria > Bacillati > Actinomycetota > Actinomycetes > Kitasatosporales > Streptomycetaceae > Streptomyces > Streptomyces sp. NPDC059524. Next base: position 9,439 of record NZ_JBHYTK010000164.1, read on the forward strand.
CCAACCCGCGCGCGGGCCTCGCCGAGCAGGACCCGCTGGAGCAGGTCTACACGTACGAGCAGCTCTCCGAGATCGTGTCGGCCGCCAAGAAGCACGGCAAGGGCGTCCTGTGCCACAGCTACAGCGAGCAGGGCTGCCACGACGCGGTGACCGCGGGCATCCGCTCGCTGGAGCACGGCGCGTTCGTCGGTGAGCGCACGCTCCACGAGATGCGCCGCCGCGGCACCTACTTCACGCCGACCATCGGCGCCATCGCCGGGATGATCGGCGACAAGGACCCGGTCCTCGACGAGCGCGGCCGCACCTACACGCCGCTGCTCAAGAAGGCGGCCCTCGCCGCGCACCGGATGGGCGTGCCCGTCGTCTCCGGCACCGACTCCTCCGGCGGCACCGTCGAGCCCGTCGGCGGCGAGATCGAGCTCATGCACTCGGCCGGGTTCAGCCCGCTCGACGCGATCCGCACCGCCACGGTCAACGCGGCGAAGCTGCTCGGCCTCTCCGACACCGTGGGCCGCCTGGCCCGGGGCTTCGCCGGTGACCTGATCGTCGTGTCCGGCGACCCGCTGGCCGACCTCTCGGTCCTCAAGACCCCCACCCGCGTGGTGCACTCGGGCATCGCCCTCGCGGTCTGAAGCCCGCCGCCACGCACGACCCGTACGTCTCTCACACCCCCATGAGGAGCAACGTATGACTCCCCCTTCCCTGTCCCGTCGCGGTGTCCTGGCGGGCGCCGCGTCCCTCGGCGCGGCGACCCTCGCCCCGGCGGGGGCGGCACAGGCCGCGTCCGGCAGCGGGCGCGCGGAGCCGCGCAAGGCCGTGGTGTTCCGCAACATCCGGCCGCTCGGGGCCGCCGAGGCCGTGGACCTCACGGTGATCGACGGCGTCTTCTCCGACGAGCCGGCGCCCAAGGGCGCCAAGGTCGTCTACGGTGACGGCCGCATCGCGCTGCCGTCGCTGGTCGACGCGCACATCCACCCGGACAAGACGAGCTGGGGCGGCTCCTGGGTGACCCGCAAACCGGCGAACACCATCGCCGAGTTCTGCGAGCAGGACGTCGAACTGTTCAAGGCGCAGAAGCGTCCGGTCGGCGAGCGCGCCTACGGGCTGATGGCGCACGCCGTCACCCGCGGCACCCGCGCCATGCGGGCGCACGCCGACGTGGCGCCGGCCTTCGGGCTCGCCGGGCTCGAAGGCATCGCCGAGGCGCGCGAGCGGCTCGCCGACGCGCTCGACGTGCAGCTCGTGGCGTTCCCGCAGCACGGTGTCGTGCGGACACCGGGCACGGACAAGCTCCTCGCGGAGGCGGCCCGCACGGGCCTGATCGACATGGTCGGCGGCATCGACCCGATCAGCTTCGACAACGCCCTCGACGAGCAGCTCGACTTCGTCTTCGACCTCGCCGACCGGCACGGCATCGGGGTGGACATCCACCTCCACGACCGTGACGAGAAGGGGACGAAGGTGCTGCGCGGCATCATCGACCGCACGAAGGCGCTGTCGCTGCGCGGGAAGGTGACGGTCAGTCACGTGTTCTGCCTGCCGTACCTGTCGGAGGGCGAGCTGGACACGATGGCCGGAGACCTGGCGGCGCAGGACATCGCGCTCACCACGGTGGCGCCGGGTCCGAACACGGTGCTGCCGATCGCCGCGCTGCAGAAGCACGGGGTGCGGGTCGGGCTGGGCTCGGACGGGGTCCGGGACTCCTGGAGCCCGTTCGGCAACGCGGACATGCTCCACCGGGCGCACATCCTCGGCCAGATCACGGACGTCCGCCTCGACGAGGAACTGACCGCGTGCTACACGGTCGGTGCGAACGGCTCCGCCGATGTGATGGGCCTCCCCCACGTCGACTTCGAGCCCGGCTCTCCGGCCGACTTCGTCCTGGTGCGCGGCGAGTGCGTGCCGCAGATCGTGGTCGACATGCCGCAGCGCGACCTGGTCGTCCACGGGGGCCAGGTCGTGGCCCGCGCGGGCGAACTCGTCTGAGTCCGCACGCCCTGGGACTCCGCCCCAGCCCCCGCTCCTCAAGCGCCGGAGGGGCTTGATTTCGGCAATCGCGGGAGGGGCTGGTTTCCGGCTCTCCCGCCGCGGGGGCTGGTCGCGCAGTTCCCCGCGCCCCTGAAATGCTGACGCTTCGCGTCGCATCTCTCCGATGAAGGCTGCGCGCAGCGCATGCCTTCAGGGGCGCGGGGCTGTGTCCACAGCGGCTCCGCCGCGGGGCGCGACCAGCCACGACGCGCCCGCACCCGGCGACGAACCCGCAACCCGCGGCGGCGCCGCCCCCTCACGCTCCGGGCCGCATCCGGAAGTCGTACGCCGGAGGCAAGGGTTCGCCCGGGGCCACCCGGGACCAGAGGTCCGCCAGGACCTCCGCGCCCTCCCTGAGGTCGGCCACCTCGAACCCGGCCTCGAAAACCGCCCGCGCCCCCGGGACGTCCCCCTCGGCCAGCGACAACTCCGCCTCCAGCAACCGGAACCGCCCCCGCTCCCGCGTCTCCGGATGCACCCGCTCCCAGACCTCCCGGGCCCCGCGCACCCGCCCCACGGACAAGAGCGCCGAGATCGCCTCCCGTCCCAGCGCCGCGGACGCCGCGACCCACGCCTCGCCCCCGTCACGCCGCTCCGCGCACAGGTCGTCGAACGCCTCCGCGTACCGGTCCGCGGCCCGCTCCGCGAACCCCTCCGCCGCGTCCGCGACCGCGAGGCACCGCAGCAACGGCCAGAGCGACGGCGCCAGTTCGAGCCCGCGCTCCCAGCTCCGCACGGCCTGCGCGCGATCCCCCGCGTGCCACTGCGCGACCCCGAGGTGGTACTCCGACAGCGGCCTGGCCGGCGCCGTCTCCAGCATGTCCCGCCACTCGGGCGCGACGAGCGTGGGCCCGGGCGGCCCGACGCGTCGCGGCTCCGGGAACGCCCCGGTCTCCAGCAGCTCCCGCCACGGCTCCTGCGCCGCCCCGAGCGTGGACTCGTCGAACGGCGTCCCCGCCAACTTGCCGCCGGTACGCAGCAGTTCGAGCGCGCCCCAGCCCGATCCGACCGCCAGCCGCTCCCCGGGCTCGGCGTCGGCGAAGGGCAGCCAGGCCGCGTACGCCGCGTCCACGTCCGCGCGCGGCAGCGCCTCCCCGAGCCGCCGCTCGACCTCGCCGACGGCCGCGCCCCAGTCCCCGGCGTCGTGCACGGGTGCCGGGTCGGCGGCCAGCGGCCCGTACGCCTCCAGCCAGCTGAACTCCCCCTCGGCCTCCAGGCGTACGTGTTCCAGCTGGGTCCGGGCGAGCCCCGCCTGGATCTCGCAGTAGCCCCCGGTGCCGGGCTCGGTGAGCCACTCCTGCCAGCGCCGCCCGCCGGACCCGCTGCCCCACACGAAGAGCTTGCGGCCGCGCAGCAGGTCGGTCGAGGTCTGCACGAGCCCGTGCCCGGAGTCGTCGAGCGCTGCGATCCAGCGCCGCCGCCCGTCCTCGACCTCGTAGAACCAGTCGGCGGGATACTCGCTGTTCAGCGGGTACGTGCGGTCGGCGCCCGCGGAGACGGGCACCGGGACCCGGCTCAGGCTGCGCGTGTACCCGAAGTGCCAGGCCTCTTCGGCGGGGGCGAGGACGCGGCGCTCCTCGGGCACGGCGATGTTCGACCACCAGTACACGGGCGCGGGCTTCTCGTGCGGGTTGCGGATGCGCACGCCCACGTAGAGGAAGTCGGAGCCGTCGGGGAGCCAGAGGTCGACCTGGAAGGGGAGGTCGCGCAGCCGCTCCCACTCCCACAGGCGCAGCATCGCGGTGCCGTCGGGCGCCTCGACGCGGGCGGCGTGCAGTGGCGCGCAGGACAGCGTGGTGTGTCCGGTGGCGCCGATGTTCCACTCGATGCCACCGGAGAACCAGGCCCCGTTGAGCGCGAAGTCGGCGGGCTGGAACACCGGGTTGCGGTACAGGAGTTCACGTCCGGTGGGCTTGTGCCACAGGGAGGCGACACGGCCGCCGAGGCCGGGCAGGACGGTGGCGCGCAGCCGGTCGTTCTCGAGGACGATCGCGTCGAGGGAGACGGGGGACCGGTCGCGTCCGTAGCCGTCGCGGATCCGCTCGGGCAGCACGCTGGTCAGCGGCCGGTAGCCGAGCTGGCGGGCCATGTCGAGCGGCAGGCCCTCCCGGGAGCGCTCGTCGATCCGGTGCGCCTCGTCGAGGGGGTGCAGGGGTGGCAGCGGGTTCGTGGGTCCCAACGCGACGCCCGGCAGGGTCAGTGCCTCGCGGCGTATGTCGGTCACGGCTGCCTCCCGTCGCCTCGGGGCGCGGACCGCCCCGATGACCATGGAACATGCTCATCGGGGCGGTGACCAGGGGCCGCTCCGGTCAGGATTGCGCAAAGGCCGCGACGACGAGGTCGGTGAGCAGCGCCCCGGCCGTGCCGTCGGGGTCGAGATCCGGGTCGTAGATCGTGATGTTCATGCCGACGCAGCGGGGCGAGGCGAGCAACGGGCGCAGCAGCGCGAGGAGTTCGGCGGGGAGCAGGCCGTCGGGGTCGGGGCTGTCGACGGCGGGCATGACGGACGGGTCGAGCACGTCGGCGTCCAGGTGCAGCCAGAACCCGTCGAGGGCGGGGGTCTCCAGGCTCAGGACGTGGCCGCGCACCACCTCGTCGACGCCCCACTCGCGCAGTTCGCCGACCGTCGTGTTGGGGATCTTCAGCGCGGCGAGTTCGGCCCGGTCCTCCTCGAAGGCGTCCCGGCCGCCGAACAGCCGCACGTCCTCGTCCCGCAGGTACGGGCGCAGGCCCTCGATGTCGGTGAGGTCGCTCTGGCCTCGGCCGGTGCCGAGCGCGAGCTCCTCGCCGCCGGCGGCGCCGACCCGGTCGGAGTTGCCCGGGTGCCGGAAGTCGGCGGAGGCGTCGACCGCGGCGAGCCCGTAGCGGCCGACGCGGCGCAGGGCGAGGGCCGCGCCGAGCTGGATCGAGCAGTCGCCGCCGAGCACGAGCGGGAAGTCTCCGGCCCGTACGTGTCCCTCGATCCGGTCGGCGAGCTTGATCGTGTACGCGCGCAGGGCGGCCGCGTTGAAGACGCCGTCGCCCTCCTGCCAGTCGCCCCGGTCGTAGCGCGGCGGGACGACGACGCCGCCTTCGAGGGCGCCGAGCCGGCGCACGATGCCCTGCTCGCGCAGCGCGCCGGCCAGTTTGTAGACCCCGGGGACGGTGCCGGGGGCGGGCGGGCGCAGCCCCAGGTTGGACGGGGCGTCGAGCGCGACGATATTCCGCATGCGCCTCACCCTGATCGACGTACCCTGGCCGCGTCAACGGACTTGTCGGCCCGCCGACACCGCCCGGACACCCCCGTACCACCCCGTACGTCTCAGAGGAGCACGACCCGTCATGGCCGAGCAGCACACCTACCGCGTGATCGTCCGCGGCACCTTCGACGGCCTGACCGAGGCCGCGCGCGAGCGGCTGCTCGCCGAGGTCGCGGAGCACGAGGGCATCGCGGGGATGCGTTTCGGGCCCGCGGGCTCGCTCGCGTACGACCGGACGCTCAAGCACTTCTCGATGCGCTACGTCGTCGCATCGGACCCGGCGGACGGGGACGAGATGGCGGGCGCGCTCGCCGAGGAGCGTGCCGAGACGTATCTGCGCGGGCGCGGGTACGGGCACGGGGAGCTGCGCTCGACGGTGACCGACATGGACACCATGAAGATCAACCGGAAGGCCGGTCGCTCCGCTCGCTGAGCCGCCGCCGGTCGCGCATCTGGGTGGTGAGCGCCCACCGCTCGTGGTCGCGCCAGGCTCCGTCGATGAACAGGAACTCGGGTGAGAAGCCCTCGAGGCGGAATCCGGCGCGCCGGGCGAGGGCGATGGACGCCGTGTTGCCGGGCTGGGCGTTGATCTCCAGGCGGTGCAGTCCGAGCGGCCCGAAGGCCAGGTCGACGACGAGCGCGAGGCCCTCGCTCATGAGGCCGCGACCGGCCGCGTGCCGGAAGGCCCCGTAGCCGAGGGCGCCGCAGCGGAAGGCGCCGTGCACCACGTTGTTGATGCTGATGTATCCGGCGAGGGCTCCGGTGTCCCGCTCGCACACCACGAATCCGTGCCGGTCCGGGGCGTCGATCAGCCGGTCGGCGTACGTGGCGAAGGCGGCGGTGTCGGTGGGCGGGTAGAGCCAGGGGTGGTGCAGGTCCCGGCTCTCGCGCGCCCGCGCGATGAACTCGTCGCAGTCGTCGAGGGTGAGGGGGCGTATCGCGACGCGCGTGCCTTCGGCGGCAAGATCGTTCATCGGGCCAGCCTACGGACCTACTTGCGCTTCCGGCGCGCGAAATACGCGCCGCAGCCCGCTCCGATGACGGCGACCGCGGCCAGCGCCAGGTAGAGCGGCATGGACACCTCGGGGATCAGCAGCCGGATCTTCACCTCCTGGGTGTTCTCGAAGATGAAGACCAGGACGAGGACGGCGAGGACGAGCATCGCGATCCGGCCCGGCGTGAACATGCTGGTGCCGCGGCTCTTCGTGCTGCTCGCGGTGTCCTTGGGGCTCATCGACCGTCCCTTCCCGTACCCGCCGGTCCCCCGGCGGCCGTCACCGTCTCCCCGCCCAGCATGGGCGGGGAGCGGGTGATCGCGCAGCGGCCGGGGGCCGTACGGGTGACGGGGCCGCCCGGGGCTCAGGGCGTGACGACGGGCAGCTCCAGGGTGCCGGTGTCCTCGGGGGCGCTGACGACGGTGACGGGCTTGACGCCCTTGTTGCCGCCGTACGCGTTGTCGCTCGCCGCGATCACGAACCGGATCCGGTGGCCCTGCTCGTAGCGGTGCACGATGCCGGGGAGCGTGACGGTGAACGGGCGGGTGACGTCGGGCACCCGGACCGGGGCGACGAGCCGGTGCACGAGCGTCTTCTTCCCGTCGGGCGCGACGTCGTACAGCTTCGCGAAGAGGACCAGCTTGTCGGCGGCGTCGCCGGAGTTCTGCACCCGTTCCGTGCGCGGCGACACGACCTTCAGGGTGGCCTTCGGGGCGCCGACGACGTCGGTGGGGCCGGTCAGCGGGTCGGTGGTCCAGTCGAGGTAGGTGCCGCGGGTGTCGTACGGGGCCGGGTCGGGGAGCCCGATGATGCCGGCGAGCGAGGACTCGGAGTGGCTGGTCGGGACGAGCCAGTTGCGGTACTCGCGGCTGCTCCGGGCGACCTTGCGCCGGTTGTCGACGAGCTTGCCGTCGCCCGACAGGTACAGCTTCCGCGACAGGGCGGGCACGGCGGAGGCCGTGGCGTACGTCCCGTCCGGGTCGCCGATCCAGTCGCGGTAGTAGGCGAAGGCGGGGCCGGTGTCGACGCCCTTCTCGTGGCGCAGGTACCGGTCGAACCAGGCGAGGATCCGCCGGCCGACGTAGCTCGTCTCCAAGTTGCCCTGGCCCAGGTTCAGTTCACCGCTCGCGGGGTCGGTGAGGCCGCCGCTGTGCCCCCAGGACTGCCAGATCATCTTGGCCGTGGTCCCCTGCGCCCGCAGGGTGTCGTACGTCGCCCTCGCCTCGTTCAGGTTGAACAGGCTGTCGGCCTGGCCCTGCACGAGCAGCGTCGGCGCCTTGACGTCCTTCAGGTACGAGACCGGGGACACGCTGCGCGCGTAGGCGAGCAGGCTCCTCGTCCGCTCGGCGGGATAGCGGCCGGAGTTGAGGGTGCGGATCGTCTCGCAGGCGTCGTCGACGAAGTGCAGGCAGCCGAGCTTGTTGATCCGGGACGGGTCGAGGTTCGGCACGATCAGCGGCTGACCCTCACCCATGAGGAAGAAGCCGTTGCTCCACTGCCACTTGAAGGCGCCGGGGACGTCGCGGTCGGCCGCGTTCTGCGGGTCCAGCGAGTACGCGAGGTCGTTCCAGGTGATGAGCGGGACGAGGGCGTCGACACGGTGGTCGACGGAGGCCGTGGCCAGCTGGACGGCGCCCCCGTAGGAGCCGCCGATCATGCCGACGCGCGGGTCGTTCCCGGCATCCTTCGCCACGTAGTCGGCCTTGGTGCCGTCGTCGGCGGCACGGGTCCCGGCGAGGAAGTCGACCAGGGCGGAGGCGGCCTTCCCGTCGATGCGCGGGTCGTCGAGGGAGACGAGGCAGCCGGACTTCCCGAAGCCGAGCCCCGAGTAGACGAGCCCGACATAGCCGCGCTGGGCGAACGCCTTGCCGGTCGCGTCGGTGGACCCGTCGGACTTGCTGCCGCCGAAGCCGTTCGTGGTGAGGACGGCGGGGGCGGGGTGCGCGGCGTCGACTCCGGCGGGGCGGTACAGGTCGGCGTCGACGGTGCAGGTGCGGGTGCCCGCCTGGACCGTGAATTTCAGGGCGGTGACCGTGTACGGGGTGGTCGCGGCGGCGGGCGGGGCGCAGACGAGCGGGGTCGCCAGGGCGGCCGTGGCGGCGCCGAGGGCGATGGCCGGCTTGAGACGGGCTCTGGACACGGGGCCTCCACGCGGGCTTGTACCGACCGGTAAGTATGCGGGCGGAGTCATGGTGTGACACGTGTCATGGAGCGGTCAATGGGTGTGCGGGAGGATTTTCGAGGTGGGCCGGAGACGTCAAGCGCCTTTGCGGGGACGGGAGTTGGGTCGCGTGCGGGCCGGTGGGGGCTGGTCGCGCAGTTCCCCGCGCCCCTGGAGGCGAACGGCTTCGCCGTTCAGCCTCTATCGGGGAGATGCCGCCCGAAGGGTGTGCATCTCGGGGGCGCGGGC
>NZ_JBHYTK010000165.1:0-2715 GCF_042749255.1 Streptomyces sp. NPDC059524
GAGATGCGCACTTCGTGCGCGATCTCCATAGGGGCGGTGCCCCATCGGGGAAATGCGGCGCGAAGCGCCATGCATTTCAGGGGCGCGGGGAACTGCGCGACCAGCCCCCACCGGACCCGCACCCGAAACCCGGCACCCCCTACCGCACCGCCAGGACCAGCGCGTCCGACGGCGACCGCCAGACGGCCCGCGCCTCACCGAAGCCCGCCGAGCGCAGCGCCCCCGCGTGCCAGGCCACCGACGGCATGTCCCCGTCCGCGTGCTCCCCGTAGATCTCGAACCGCCGGGCCGTGGGGCCGGCCAGGACGGGATCGGCCGCGGCCAGGGCCCACCATTCGGCCCAGTCGACCGCGCCCTCGCCCCGGGCCCGGTCCATGCGCGCGTGCCGCGACGCCCGCTCCGCGGCGTTGATCCGCGGCGTCGTCTCGTCGATCATGTGGTCCGCGTTCATGAACACCCCGCCGTCCCGGACGAGCGGGGCCAGTTGGCCATACAGGGCGGCGAGAGGCTCGGAGTGCAGCCAGTGCAGGGCGGTGGCGGTGAGCACGGCGTCGTACGTCGTGTGCGGCAGCGCCTCCGTCCAGCGCGGGTCCTTGAGGTCCGCGGTGACGAAGGAGACCCGCTCGTCCCCCTGGAAGGTGCCGCGGGCGATGGCGAGGAGTGCCGGGTCGAGGTCGACGCCGACGCTGGTCGCGTCCGGGAACCGCTTCAGGAGGCGGTCGGTGATGCTGCCGGTGCCGCAGGCGAGGTCGAGCACGCGGGGCGCGGGCCCCGCGAAGGCCTCGACCATGTCGAGCATCACCCGGAACCGCTCCTCGCGGTCCGGCATGTACCACTCCTGCTGCCGGTCCCAGCTGTCCTGCCAGGCGCGCCAGTCGGTCGTTCCCTCGGCGGCGGTCTCGGTCACGTCGGTCATGAAAGCCCTCCAGGACGAGCGCGTAATACCCTGAAACCTAGAGCGAGCATTACCCTCGCTCGCCCCGACGATAGACGGCCCCGGTAAGGACTACAAGTGGAACTGGCCTATTACTCGGACTACGCGGTGCGTCTCGTGAACAGCGAGGAGCCGGGCCGCGGCAAGGACGAGCTGACCTCGGTCGACGCGGTGCGCGCCCTGTTCGGCGCCAACCAGTCGGCGGCCCGCCGCGCCACCGAGTCCGATCTGACCCGCTTCCGCGGGGTGCGGGCCCGGCTGCGCGCGGTGTTCGAGGCGGCGGACGGCGGCGACGAGACGCTCGCCGTGGACCTGCTGAACTCCCTGCTCCTGGAGTTCCCGGTGAGCCCGCAGATCTCCGGGCACGACCACCGGGACGACGACGGGCGCCCGCTGTGGCACATGCACCTCGCGGACCATCCGTCGAACGCGACGGCGGGCTACGCGGCGATCGCCGCGATGGGCCTCGCCTTCCATCTGACGGAGTACGGCGTGGACCGGCTCGGCCTGTGCGAGGCGGCGCCCTGCCGCAACGCGTACCTGGACACGTCCACGAACCGCTCGCGCCGCTACTGCTCGGACCGCTGCGCGACCCGGGCCAACGTGGCCGCCTACCGGGCCCGCAAGCGCCTGGAGGCCGACCGGTCGCAGCGCACGGGACGCACCGCGGAGAACACCCAGGACAGCACCGCCGTCACCGAGCGCTGACCCTCCCCCTGCTCCCACGGCTTGCGGCGGCGCAGCCGGCCGCGCACCCGGGCGAGCACCAGCTCGTCGGGCACGACTCCGTAGACGGTGCTGTCGCCCCCGGCGCCCGGGTTGTCCCCGAGCACCCACCAGCCGCCGTCGCGGCGTTCGGCGATCCGCTTGACGACCAGCAGGTCCTGCTGGAACGGGTGCCGCAGGACGACGACGTCCCCGGGCCGCACCCGGGCGCCGTGCTGCACCAGCATCCAGTCGCCGGGGTACAGGGTCGGCACCATGGACGGGCCCTCGACCTCAATGATCTGAAACGGCACCTTCGCCTCGCGCACTTCTTCGATCGCCTCGGGCATCAGACAACCTCCCCGGTTCCCGCCGTGCTCCCGTCCCATCCTCCATCAGTCCAAGTCTGGCCCCGGACTTTTGGCCTAAGCCCCCGGGGGCACTCGAGAAAACCCGTCCCGCACGGAGTAATGTCCCACCTGAGAAGACGATCACGAGGAAGGACAGCTACATGCTCTCCCGCCTGTTCGCCCCCAAGGTGAAGGCCAGCGCTCACTGCGACCTCCCCTGCGGCGTGTACGACCCGGCCCAGGCCCGCATCGAGGCCGAGTCGGTCAAGGCCGTCCAGGACAAGATGGCCGCCAACGACGACGCCGCGTTCCAGACGCGCGCCATCGTCATCAAGGAGCAGCGCGCCGAGCTCGCCAAGCACCACGTGTCGGTGCTCTGGAGCGACTACTTCAAGCCCCCGCACTTCGAGAAGTACCCGGAGCTGCACCAGCTGGTGAACGACACCCTCAAGGCCCTCTCGGCCGCGAAGGCTTCGTCGGACCCGGCCACGGGCCAGAAGGCGCTCGACTACATCGCCCAGATCGACAAGATCTTCTGGGAGACCAAGAAGGCCTGATCCCGGCCTGCTTGTTCACGACCCTCGAGCGGTGCACCCTCGCAGGGCCGACGAACGTCTCGAAGGGGGGGGGGGGGCGCCACCCCCCGCCCCCCCGCCGGGCCCGCGCCCGGGCGGCGGGGGGCGGGGGGCGGGCGGGGGGGGGGCGGGGGCGCGGGGGGGGCGCCGG
>NZ_JBHYTK010000165.1:2725-11049 GCF_042749255.1 Streptomyces sp. NPDC059524
TACACATTGCTGGCCTTCGCCCGGCTGGTTTTAACCCCCCCGCGGCGGGGGGCCCCCCCGCCGGCCCCCCCGGGGGGGGGGGGGGGCGCGCCCCCCCCCCCCCCCCCCCCTTCGGCGTGCCCGGCCCCGGTCGAAGGGCCGGTCCCGGCCGGTGACGCGGGCCGCGGGTCCTGCCGAGCGCAGGACGACGTCGAGCGCTCGGTCCGGTGCGGCCGCGTAGACGGTGCTGAACCACGGCATGTTCGCCTCGACGACCGCCCAGGTGCCGTCCGCGAGGAGTCCGACGTCGAGGACGACGGCGCTGGGCAGGGTGGCGGCGTGCGCCGCGAGGAGGCGGTGCGCGAAGTCCCGTACGGGGGTCTGCCGCGGGTGTCCTTCGAGGGGCGCCGCGTCGAGCCGGCCGTACGTGGCGTACTGGGCGCCCGTGCGGATCTCGCCGTCGAGGACGAAGAGGCGGAACTCTGCGGTCCAGGTGACGACTTCGGCGATCTGCACCGGCGTGGCGGGCGGCGGGCCGGCCGGGAGCGCGGCGCCGTCGGCGTAGACCGCGGCCGCGAAGGACTTGTCGGTGGGCGGTTTGACGAAGGCGGGGCCGGTCAGCCGGCGCGCCTCGGCCAGGGTCGCCCGGCGCAGGTGGCGGCCGGTGACGGAGCGGGGCAGTTCGGTGAGCCAGCTGTCGGTGGGTTCCAGGAGGGCGACGCCCAGGTCGCCGGCGACGTGGGCAGCGAGCGCCGGGCCGCCGTAGTAGTGGCCCTCGGGGCGACCGCGCAGGTCCTTCGCGCCGTCGGGGCCCGCGAGTTCCACGACGTCGATGCCGCGCCGGGCCGCGGCTCCCGCGAGCAGTTCACGCGTCGGGCTCGCGTGCGGGGTGACGGCGAGGAAGGGGCGCGGGGCGGCGGTCATGCGGCCCATTCCACCAGGCTGCGCGGGCCGTCGGGGCGTACGGGACACTGGGCGGCATCGCCCCCTACAGGTGTCCCCCGCCGCCCCGATCGTCCCAGGAGCCCCGCCCATGGCCCGCCGTCCCCGCGTCCTCTACGTCACCGATCTCGCCTACGAGGCCCGTGGCCGCCGCTACTGCGACGAGGACATCTTCCTGACCTCGCGGCTGCGCTCCGCGTTCGACCTCGCCCTGTGCCACCCGCGGGACGCCGCCGCGCTGATGGACGACTTCGACGGGGTCGTCGTGCGCAACAGCGGCCCGGTCATCGGCTACCCGGAGGCGTACGAGGCCTTCCGCGCGCGGGCCGTGGAGCGCGGCACTACGGTCTACAGCCCGCTGGACGGCCGCGGCGACATGGCCGGCAAGCAGTACCTGCTGGACCTCACCGACGCCGGGTTCCCCGTGATCCCGACCGTCGACCGTGCCGCCGACCTGCACCGGCTGCCGGCCGCCGAGGAGTACGTGGCGAAGCCGAAGCTGGGCGCCGACTCCATAGGCCTGCGCTTCGTCGGCCCGGACGAGCTGACCGGGCTCCCCTACGAGGACGGCCTGCTGGTCCAGCCGCGGATCCGGTTCCGCTACGAGGTGTCGTTCTACTTCGTGGACGACACCATGCAGTACGCCCTGTACGCGCCGGACCCGGAGCGGCGCTGGGAGCTGCGCCCCTACGAACCGACGGACGCGGACCGGGAGTTCGCCCGGCGCTTCGTCGAGTGGAACACCGTCCGGCACGGCATCCAGCGGGTCGACGCCTGCCGCACTCCGGAGGGTGACCTGCTGCTCGTCGAGCTGGAGGACCTCAATCCGTATCTCTCCCTCGACCTGGTGGACGAGACGACGCGGGACACGTTCGTCGCCGCGATGACGGAGTCGGTGCGCGCCGCGCTCGCGGACAGTCGCTAGACCGGGCGGGCGGGCGCTGTCAGGGCCCTCAGGCGCCGGGTGGCTCAGGGCCAGTCGCGGACCTCGGTGACGGCGGCGACGGGCAGCGGCCCGTAGATGTGCGGGAACAGCTCGCCGCCCGGCACGCCCTCCTCGTCGCGCACCGGCACGTCGAGCCGGTCCCTGTCGACGACGAGGACGACCAGCGTGCCGGGCTCGGGGTCCTTCCCGTACAACACCTCTGCGACGCCGCGCAGTTGAGGGCCGTACGAGCAGTGGATGAAGCCGACGTCCTGGAGGGTCTTTCCCCGTGTCGACCCGGTGTACGTGCCGGTGGCGCGGGCCTGCTCCCAGAGGGTGCGCTCGGTGAGGTGCAGCAGCTCAGTCATACGTACAACCTAGAGCGCTACGACTTCCTGGTGTACCGGCGGACGATCACGCCGTTCCCGAACGTGCGGTTCTCCTCCAGGGCGAACGCGGTGATCGCGCTGGAGCGGCCGGCGAACATCGGCATGCCGCCGCCGAACACCACCGGGTACGTCTTGACGATCAGCTCGTCGATCTCGTCGGCGAGCAGTCCGGCCAGTTGTGCGCCGCCGCACAGGTAGATGTCCCGGTCGCCGTCCTCCGCCTTGAGCGCGCGGACGCGGCCGACGACGTCGTCGCGGATCAGCTCGACGTTCGGGTCGGGGGACTTCTCCAGGCTGCGCGTCGCGACGAGCTCGCGCAGGTGCCCGTAGGGGCTGGTGATGCCGGCGTCGAGGCCGACCTGGTAGCTGCCGCGGCCCTGGAGGACGGTGTCGAACTTCCGGTTCGGGACGCCGTCGAGGCCGACCGCCGCCCGGACATGGGTCGGCAGGGTCTCCGGGTACTCGGCGGCGAGGAAGGCCATGAACTCCTCGTCGACGTACGTGGTGAACACGTCGCCGTTCCCGGACTCGTCGCCGATGAAGCCGTCGACGGACACGGCGACGAAGTAGGTGAGCTTGCGCAAGCTGGTCTCTTTTCGTGGACGGCAAAGGATGGTGTGGTTGCCGTGCGGCGAACCACTACACTTAGAGTGCTTCACTTGTAGTGGTTGCGCAAGCCCTTTGTGCGGCAAGCCCTCGGCGGACAGAAGGAGTTGGGTGCGGACATGGTGAGGAATCCGGAGCGCAGGGCCGCCCTCGTGGACGCGGCGGTCGAGGTGCTCGCCGCCGAGGGCGCGCGCGGGCTGACCTTCCGGGCGGTGGACACCGCCGCGGGCGTACCCACCGGCACGTCCTCGAACTACTTCACCAGCCGCGACGACCTGCTGGGCCAGATCGACACCTGGCTGCACCGGCGGCTCGCGCCGGACCCCGCGGTCGTCGAGGAGCTGCTCACCCGGCCCCGGGACCGCGCCCTGGTCACCGCGTTCATGCGCGATCTGCTGGGCCGCGCGCAGCGTGACCGCACCGGGTTCCTGGCCCTGATGGAGATGCGCCTGGAGGCGGGCCGGCGGCCCGAACTGCGCGCCTCCCTGATGAAGTCGCTCCGCGGCGACCTGGACGAGGGCGTCGCGTTCCACCTCGCGTCCGGGCTGCCCGGCGGAGCCGAGGAGGTCACGCTGCTCTACCTGGGCACGCTCGGGCTCATCCTGGAGACGCTGACGATGCCGGGCATGCTGGAGGGCGCCATCCCGGGCGTGAGCGTGCCCGAGGGGGTCGTCGAGCGGCTGGTGGAGCGGATCGTCCCTCAGGCGTGACGGCCCTGCCAGGGCGTCAGGGCTGCTGCGGCTCCCGCCACATGGGCCACAGCGAGGGGCCGTCCGGGAGGTCGAGCGCGGTGCCGGTGAAGACGAACCCGAGCCGCTCGTACAGGGCGCGGCTGCGCGGGTTGCTCGCCTCCAGGTAGGCGGGCAGTCCCTCACGGTCGCAGCGCTCCAGGACCGGCGCCATCAGTGCGGTGCCGAGGCCCTCGCCCTGCCGGTCCGGGGCGACGCCGATCATCCACAGGTAGGCGTGCGCGCGGCCCGCCGGGTGGATCTCGGAGGTCCAGCGGGCGATCTGCTCCACCCGCTCGTTGTCCGGGTCGACGGCCAGACGCACCTGGACGGCCTCGTCCTCGCCGCCCTCGCCCGCGTCGCCGTCCTCGCTCCGGTGCGGCTCGGCCGGCACGTCGACCCACAGGGCCGCCGCCGAACCGTCCTCGGCCAGGTCGATGAAGCCCTCTTCGTACGTCACGTCGGTGAACACGCCCATCAGGCGCGCGTGCCGGGCCCGCCGGTACTCCTCGCCGGGCAGGACCCAGCCGCTGACCGGGTCGTCCATGAACGCCGCGTCCAGCAGTCCGACCACGAGGTCCCGGTCGCTCTCCTGAGCCCGCCGAATCCGCACACCCACGCCCGTCCGCCCCCTGTGGCTCGCACCAACCCGCTGTCCGTGCGCGGGCGTTCGCAGCCTAGGCGATCACCGATGCGACGGCGCACGGGCCCCGCTCCCCCGCCCGGAACGCGGTGGAATGCGGGGCCCGTGCGCCGCTCGGCCCCATCGGCGGAGGCGTCAGTGCCCGCGCCGTGTCACGAACTCCGCGAGCGAGAGCAGCCCGTCCGCGGACTGCGGCACCGGCACGGCGCGCGCCAGCTCGTCGACGGCGCGGGCCATCTGGTCGGCGGCCTGGGCCTGCGCCCAGTCCCGGCCGCCCGCCCGCTCGACGGCCAGCGCGATCGCCTCCAGTTCGGCGGGGCCCTCCTTCCCCGGGCCCGGTGGCCCGTACAGCGCGGCCAGCTCGTCCGCCGCGGGCCCGCCGGAGGCGAGTGCCGCGACGACCGGCAGCGACTTCTTGCGGACGGCGAGATCGGCCCCGGCCGGCTTGCCGGTGCGGGCCGGGTCGCCCCAGATCCCGATGACGTCGTCGATCAGCTGGAACGCGAGCCCCGCGGCCCGGCCGAACGCGTCGAGCGCCACGACCTGCGCCGCGTCCGCCCCCGCGTAGAGCCCGCCGAGGGCGCAGGCGCAGCCGAGCAGCGCCCCGGTCTTGGCCTCGGCCATCGCCAGGGTCTCCGGCAGCGTCACCTCTCTCGGGTCGCGCCCCTCCAGGGCGACGTCGGCGACCTGGCCGGCGCACAGTTCGACGACACAGGCCGCGAGCCGGGCCACCGCGGCCGGGGCCGCCGGGTGCGGGTCCTCGGCGAGCAGCAGTTGCGCCTGGGCCTGCAGGGCGTCCCCGGTGAGGATCGCGTCGGCGTCCCCGAAGACGGTCCACGCGGTCGGCCGGTGCCGCCGGGTGGCGTCCCGGTCGATCACGTCGTCGTGCAGCAGCGTGAAGTTGTGGGTCAGCTCCACCGCGGCCGCGGCCCGCACGGCCTGCCCGGGCTCCCCGCCGAGGGCCCGCGCGGCGGCGAGGACGAGGGCGGGGCGTACGGCCTTGCCCGCGTTCCCCGTAGCGGGCGTGCCGTCGGCGTGCTCCCAGCCGAAGTGGTGGCGGGCGACCCTGCGTATGGACGCGGGCAGTGCGTCGACGGCTCTGCGCAGTTCGGGATCGACGCTGGTCCTGGCCTGCGCCAGGGCCGTCGGTTCGGCGGACTCTGTGGTCACGGGCGGCTCCGTCGTCTGCGTCATGGGCTCACCCCCCGCCGGTCGCGCGGGCGCTCGCGCCGGGTCAACGCCACCGCCCGACCTCGACGTTCTCCAGCACGCCGAGCGCGTCGGGCACCAGGACCGCCGCCGAGTAGTAGGTGGTGACGAGGTAGGAGATGATCGCCTGCTCGCTGATGCCCATGAAGCGGACGGACAGGCTGGGCTCGATCTCGTCCGGGATGCCGGACTGGCGCAGACCGATGACGCCCTGGTCGTCCTCGCCGGTACGCATGCAGATGATGGAGGTGGTGCGGGCCTCGGTCACCGGGATCTTGTTGCAGGGATAGATCGGGACACCGCGCCAGGTCGGGATGCGGTTGCCCGCCACGTCGATGCTCTCGGGGACCAGGCCCCGCTTGTTGAGTTCGCGGCCGAACGCGGCGATGGCCTTGGGGTGCGCGAGGAACAGCTTGGAACCGCGGCGCCGGCTGAGCAGCTCGTCCATGTCGTCGGGGCTCGGCGCGCCGTCGTGCGGCTGGAGCCGCTGGTCGTACTCGCAGTTGTTGAGGAGGCCGAACTCCCGGTTGTTGATGAGCTCGTGCTCCTGGCGCTCCTTCAGCGCCTCGACGGTGAGCCGGAGCTGGTGCTCCGTCTGGTTCATCGGCTGGTTGTAGAGGTCCGCCACGCGCGAGTGGATGCGCAGCACGGTCTGGGCGACGCTCAGCTCGTACTCGCGGGGCGCCGCCTCGTAGTCGACGAAGGTGCCGGGCAGCACGGCCTCGCCCACGTGACCGGCGGAGAGGTCGATCTCCTTCTCGCCGTACCGGTTCGCCCGCTGCTCCGGGATCGCGCGCAGCCGCTCCAGGTGCTCGCGCAGCGCGTCGGAGCGCTCGGCGATCTGCTCCAGGTCGCGGCGGGGCAGTTTGAGCACGGTGCACGCGGTCGCGGCGCGGGCCGTGTACTCCCAGATGCCTTCGGTGTCGAGGAGCGCCTGGTCGCCGAAGTAGGCGCCGTCGGCGAGGACGCCGAGCACGGCGTCGTCCCCGTACGGGCCGGTGCCGATCTTCTCGACGCGGCCGTGCGCGAGGAGGAAGACCTCGTCCGTCTGGCTGCCGAACGAGGCGATGACCTGGCCGGCCTCGTACTCCCGCTGTGTGCAGCGCTGGGCCAGCTCGTCCAGCACGTCCGGGTCCTCGAAGCCGCGCAGCGCGGGCAGCTCCCCCAGCTCGGCGGGGATGACCCGGACCCGGTCCCCCGTCTTCACGAAGGTGATCCGCCCGTCGCCGACCGTGTAGCTCAGCCGTCGGTTGACCCGGTACGTGCCGCCCTGGATGTCGACCCACGGCAGCGTCCGCAGCAGCCAGCGGGAGCTGATCTCCTGCATCTGCGGCGCGGACTTGGTGGTGGTGGCCAGATTCCGCGCGGCGGATGTGCCGAGGCTCTTCTGCTCACCCGGCTGCTCCGTGCGGACCTCTTCGCCTACCGACATGAATGCCCTCCCGATCATGAACTGACCTGCGAGCGCCACCCTTCCAGTACGCTCCGCAGTCGCGCCATTACACAAATGAGCGGGAATGCATCGCTCGGATGCGGGGCAGTGGACGCGCACCCAGGCCGCGATCCATCCGGCTCATCCCGTCCGTCCCGCATCGCCGGTTTTAGGAACTCCAAGATCGGGGCGTGCGTTGAAGAGGGCGAGAGACACGGCAGACGCCGGCAGCGGACGACAGAAAAGGTGACCATGATGGCGGGCTTTCTGGACCGGGCCAAGGAGCAGGCGCAGCGCGGGCTGACGCAGGGCAAGCAGAAGCTGGACGAGGTGCAGGCGCAGCGGGCCGGCTCCGATCTGCTCAAGCGCCTGGGCGCGGCGTACTACGCGGAGCGCCGGGGCAGCGGCAGCCCGGACGCGACGCAGCAGGCGCTCCAGGCCCTGGAGTCGCACATCGCCGAGCACGGTGACAGCTTCCTGCGGAGCTGACCGCCCGCGGGCCCACCACGGCCGGCCCCGACCGCGGGGAGCGCGCGGGGCCGTCCGGGGCTGTCCGGATCGCATCGCACGGGATACGAACGAGTAGTCCGTGCGGGGCCGTTCCGGTACAAGCAGCGGTACGAGACGTTCCGCACCCGGTGGTCGTCGCGCCCGCGAAGGAGGCGGCCATGGCCCCACCCATGTCCGCGAGCAGTTTTCTCGCCGCTCTCGAGCACGAGGGCCTGACGGTGGTCGAGGTCGGCGACTGGCGCCATCACAACCGCAATCACAAGGGCGCCTGGGGCCCGGTGCACGGCGTGATGATCCATCACACCGTCACCTCGGGCAGCGCCCGCACGGTGAAGCTGTGCCGAAACGGTCATCCTGATCTGCCCGGCCCGCTGTGCCACGGAGTCATCACGAAGGACGGCCGGGTCCATCTGGTCGGCTACGGGCGGGCGAACCACGCCGGCCTCGGCGACGACGACGTGCTGCGCGCGGTGATCGCGGAGAAGGCCCTCCCGCACGACAACGAGGCGAACACGGACGGGAACCGGCACTTCTACGGCTTCGAGTGCGAGAACCTCGGCGACGGGGACGACCCGTGGCCGGCGGCGCAGCTGGAGGCGATCGAGAAGGCGGCGGCCGCGATCTGCCGCCACCACGGCTGGACGGAGCGCTCCGTCATCGGCCACCTGGAGTGGCAGCCGGGCAAGGTCGACCCGAGGGGCTTCACCATGGCGGCGATGCGCGGGCGGATCCGGGACCGGCTCAAGTAGCGGCGCGGGCCGCGGCGGCGGGCGCCCGGACCGGTGTCCGACAATGGCCGGGTGCCCCGCCCGAACCTCACCGGCCCCGCGCCGACGTCCCTGACCGGCGCCGGTCCCCCGCCGCGGCGGGCCCCCCCCCGCCCCGGGGGGGGCGCCACGCGGGTGGGGGGGCCCGGGGGGCGCCGGCGGCGGGAGCGGGGCGGCGCGTGTGCGGCGGGCCC
>NZ_JBHYTK010000165.1:11059-17989 GCF_042749255.1 Streptomyces sp. NPDC059524
GGGGGGGGTGGCCCCTTTGGGGGGGGGCCCCCCCCCCACCCCCCCCGGCCCGCGCCCCCACGTCCCTGACCGGCGCCGGTCCCCCGCCGCGGCTGCCCTCGCCGCTCGCCGAGGTCGACGACGAGCGGTTCGCGCGCCGCGGCGTACGCCTGCTCCTGAAGCGGGACGACCTGATCCATCCGGACCTCGTGGGCAACAAGTGGCGCAAGCTCGCGCCGAACCTGGCGGAGGCGCGCGGGCGCGCGATCGTGACCTTCGGGGGCGCGTACTCGAACCATCTGCGGGCCGCGGCCGCCGCGGGCCGGCTCCTGGGCGTGCCCACGATCGGTGTCGTCCGGGGCGACGAGCTCGCGGACCGGCCACTGAACCGGTCGTTGCGGCGGTGCGTGGCGGACGGGATGCGTCTGTTCTTCGTCGACCGGTCCACGTACCGGTCGAAGCGGGAGCCCGAGGTGCTGGCGCGGGTGCTCGACGACGCGGGGGCCGGCGGTGCCTATGTGGTGCCGGAGGGCGGGAGCAACGCGCTCGCGGTGCGGGGGTGCGTGGAGCTCGGGCGCGAACTGCGCGGGCGGGCCGATGTCGTGGCCGTCGCCTGCGGGACCGGGGGGACGCTGGCGGGCCTCGCGGCGGGGCTCGACGAGGGGCAACGGGCGCTCGGGGTGGCCGTGCTCAAGGGCGGGTTCCTGAGCGGTGAGGTCGAGGCGCTGCAGTCGGACGCGTTCGGCGGGCGGCGCGGGGCCTGGGAGGTGACGGACCGCTTCCACGGAGGCGGCTACGCGCGCGTGCCCGCCGAGCTGGACGCCTTCGCCCAGGAGTTCGAGGAGCGCCACGGGCTGCCCGTCGAGCGTCTCTATGTCGCCAAAATGCTGCACGCCCTCACGGTGCTGACGGAGGAGGGCGCGTTCGCTCCGGGGGCGACCGTGGCGGCGGTGATCACGGGCGCGCCCGACGCACCGGAGCCGTCGCGGTCACCCTCGCGGTCGACCTCGCCCGCGCCCCCGCCTCAGTCGTCGACCTCGCGGTAGGCCGCCGCCTCCTCCAGGTCCAGGCGGCGCAGCAGGGTGCGCAGCATCTCGTCGTCGATGCGGCGCTCGTCGCGCATCTTCACGAACACCTCGCGCTCGGCCTGGATGGCTTCGCGGGCGAGCCGGCGGTAGGTGTCGTCGGCGGACTCGCCGGTCACCGGGTTGGTCTGGCCCAGGCGCTCCCACACCGCGTTGCGGCGGCGCTCCAGGACGGTGCGGAGGCGGTCCTGGAGGGGCTGGGGCAGGCAGTTGCGCTGGTCCTCCATGAGGGCGTCCACGCGCTCCTCGGCCGCCGTGGACGCCGCGTTCTGCGCCTGCGCCTCGGCGAGCGTCTCGGCCCGCACGTCACGGCCCGGCAGCTTGAGGAGCTTGATCAGCGGCGGCAGCGTGAGCCCCTGCACGACGAGCGTGCCGATGACGGTCGTGAAGGTCAGGAAGAGCACCAGGTTCCGCGCGGGGAACGGCTCGCCCTCGTCCGTGACGAGCGGGATCGAGAACGCGATGGCCAGCGACACGACGCCGCGCATGCCCGCCCAGCTGACGATGAGGGGCCGCCGCCAGTCGGTGTCGCTCTCCCGCTCCCTGATGCGCGACGAGAAGCACCACGGCAGGTAGGTGGCCGGGTAGGACCACACGAAGCGGATCACCACCACGAAGAGGAACACGCCGAACGCGTACCAGACGGCCTGTCCGACGCTGTACTCGCCGAGCCCCTTCAGGACGACGCGCAGCTGGAGCCCGATCAGGGCGAAGACCGCGGATTCCAGGATGAACGCGACCACCTTCCAGACGGCCGCCTCCTGGAGCCGCGTCTCGAAGTCCACCTGGTAGGAGCGGTGTCCCAGGTAGAGGCCCACGGTGACGACGGCGAGCACCCCGGAGGCGCCGAACTGCTCGGCGACGGCGTAGGCGACGAACGGGATCAGCAGGGACAGCGTGTTCTGGAGGAGCGCCTCCTTCAGGTGCGTGCGCAGCCAGTGCAGCGGCACCATCAGGAGGAGGCCGATGCCGACGCCGCCGACGGCCGCCACGAGGAACTCCCGGATGCCGCCCGCCCAGCTGGCGCCCTCGCCGACGGCAGCGGCGAGCGCCACCTTGTAGGCGGTGATCGCGGTCGCGTCGTTCACCAGGGACTCGCCCTGGAGGATCGTGGTGATCCGCGAGGGCAGCCCCACCCGCCGGGCGATGGCGGTCGCGGCGACGGCGTCCGGCGGGGCGATCACGGCGCCCAGGACGAGCGCGGCGGTCAGCGGCAGGTCGGGGATCAGCTGGTAGGCGAGCCAGCCGACCGCGACGGTGGCGAACAGGACGTAGCCCACCGACAGGAGCGCCACGGGCCGGATGTTGGCTCTCAGGTCCAGGTAGGAGCTCTCCAGAGCCGCGGTGTGCAGCAGGGGCGGCAGGATCAGCGGCAGCACGACGTGCGGGTCGAGCGCGTATTCGGGAACGCCCGGGACGTACGAGGCGACGAGCCCCACCGCGACGAGGAGGAGCGGCGCCGGCACCGGAGTCCGGCGCGCCACCCCGGCCACCGCGGCACTCGCCGCGACCAGTCCCACCAGTGGCAATACGTCCATGACCCGCCTTCCGCCCGGCCTGCGCGCCGTGCCCGTCGTAACCTGGCCATCATGTACGAGTGCCCGCACGTCGACGCGCTGCCGCAACCGGAACCGGCGCCCTTGAGCGAGACCTGTCTGGAGTGCCTGGCCCTGGGCAGTCACCCTGTGCAACTGCGCCTGTGCCTGGTCTGCGGTCACGTCGGGTGCTGCGACTCCTCGCCGTTCCGGCACGCGACGGAGCACTACAAGGACACCGGGCACGCGGTCATGCGCACCTTCGAGCCTGGTGAGGACTGGCGTTGGTGCTTCGTCGACTCGATTCTCGTGTGATCCCGAGGATCCGCGCCCGCGGGCGGTTCGACGGGTCGGCGCCTGGGTACGTCAATGCGGCGCCCGCTCTTTCCAATTGAGCCCGCCCCACCTCTAGCCACTGTCCGTACCCGTAGGCTTACCATGAGTGACAGCAGTGGGCCGGGGGTCCCCGGGACAGGAAAGTCGGGCGCGCGGTAGCGTCACCGCAGATATACGTGGCGCATCACCCGGGGGGATCGTCCTCCGGAGCCCGAAAGTGCTTGTACCACCTTGGAGGTGAGGGTGTCCCAGATCGCAGGCGAGCCCGGGAATCAGGACTTCGTGGAAGTCCGGCTGCCGGCTGCGGGTGCCTACCTGTCGGTGCTGCGGACGGCCACGGCCGGTCTGGCAGCGCGTTTGGACTTCACCCTCGACGAGATCGAGGACCTCCGCATCGCGGTCGACGAGGCCTGCGCGATCCTGCTCCAGCAGGCCGTCGCGGGCTCCGTGCTCAGCTGTGTGTTCCGCCTCGTGGACGACTCCCTGGAGGTGACCGTGTCCGCCCCCACCACGGACGGCCGGGCCCCGGAGCGCGACACCTTCGCCTGGACGGTCCTCTCCGCCCTGGCCGGCCAGGTCGAGTCCTCGGTCGCCGAGGACAACACGGTCTCGATCAGCCTCTACAAGAAGCGCGGCGCGGGCCCCGGCCCGGCGTGATGGACGGGGGTGGTCCGGTGCGGGACGACAAGAGCGGCACACGAGATCTCCCGGCCGACGGCACGGGCGGGATCCGCCGGCTGACCACCGGCATCCCTGAGCAGCAGGCCCGGCCGCACCCGGAGGACCCGGCGGCCGACGGGGCACAGCAGGCAGCGCCGCCCTCCGGGCCCGAGACTCGCGGGGGCCCCGGTGGATCGGACGCGCGACGGGCGGGACGGATGAGCGACCAACAGCGACAGGGTGAGCAGCAGGGCACGCGCGATCCCCAGGACCGCAGCAACGCCAAGGCGTTGTTCCTCGAGCTGCGCACCCTGAAGGACGGCAGCCCCGAGTACGCGGATCTGCGCAACCGGCTCGTGCGCATGCACCTGCCGCTCGTCGAGCACCTGGCGCGCCGCTTCCGCAATCGCGGCGAGCCGCTGGACGACCTGACGCAGGTCGCGACGATCGGCCTGATCAAGTCGGTCGACCGCTTCGACCCGGAGCGCGGGGTGGAGTTCTCCACGTACGCGACCCCGACGGTGGTCGGGGAGATCAAGCGGCACTTCCGGGACAAGGGCTGGGCGGTGCGCGTCCCGCGCCGGCTCCAGGAGCTGCGGCTCGCGCTGACCACGGCGACGGCGGAGCTGTCCCAGCTGCACGGCCGCTCCCCCACGGTCCACGAGCTCGCCGAGAAGCTGGGGATCTCGGAGGAGGAGGTCCTGGAGGGTCTGGAGTCGGCCAACGCGTACTCCACGCTGTCCCTGGACGTCCCCGACACGGACGACGAGTCACCGGCGGTCGCGGACACCCTGGGCGCCGAGGACGAGGCGCTGGAGGGCGTCGAGTACCGCGAGTCCCTCAAGCCGCTCCTGGAGGACCTGCCGCCGCGCGAGAAGCGCATCCTGCTCCTGCGCTTCTTCGGGAACATGACGCAGTCGCAGATCGCACAGGAGGTCGGCATCTCCCAGATGCACGTCTCCCGCCTGCTGGCCCGCACCCTGGCCCAGCTCCGGGAGAAGCTCCTCGTGGAGGAGTAGAGGCTCCGCGGATGTGAGTGAAGGGCTCGGGGTCTACTCCGGGCCCTTCGCGCTGCCCGGCATGCGGATGCCGAGCGCGACGGTGGTCGCCGGGTTGACGAGCATCACCAGGGCCGTGAGCGCCACGGCCGCGAGCGCGATACCGAAGGGCAGGGCGACGCCGCCGCTCTGGCCCAGCGTGTAGGCGACGGGCAGCGCCATGATCTGCGTGATGATCGCGGGCCCGCGGCTCCAGCTCTTCAGCGCGAGCAGGCCGCGCGCGGCGAGCAGCGGCAGCAGGGCGAGCACGATCAGGGTGACGCCGCCGGTGATCGCCTGCTGGCGGTTGTCGGGGTGTCCGGTGAGCGCGGCGACCAGCATGTAGGCGCCGCCCACGACGAGTGCGGCGCCCTCGAGTCCGGCCAGGGCCGCGGCGGCGGTCAGCCGGCCGGGGCGGGGCTCGGTCGGTGCGGACGTCTCGGGGGCGGGGTTCTGCTCTGAGGTCACCTTTGCAGAGTAGCCCCCGCGCGCCCGCGTTCCCGAGGCCCTCCCCCGGGCCCGCCGGGGCCCTGACTCCTACCCGACTCCTACCTCGGTCTGGGCCCGATCAAGGTCGCTAGGTACCCTGCCTTGCATGCGTGCACTCCTCGTGGTCAATCCGGCGGCAACCACCACCAGTGCGCGCACGCGCGATGTCCTCATCCACGCGCTCGCCAGCGAGATGAAGCTGGAGGCGGTGACGACCGAGTACCGCGGGCACGCCCGGGACCTCGGGCGGCAGGCCGCGGAGAGCAAGGACATCGAGCTGGTCGTCGCCCTCGGTGGCGACGGCACGGTCAACGAGGTCGTGAACGGGCTGCTGCACGCGGGCCCCGACCTGGACCGGCTGCCCGGTCTGGCGGTCGTCCCCGGCGGCTCCACGAACGTCTTCGCCCGCGCCCTGGGTCTGCAGAACCATCCGGTGGAGGCCACCGGCCAGCTTCTGGACGCCCTGCGCGAGGGCCGGCAGCGCACGGTGGGCCTGGGGCTCGCCGCGGGCACGCCCGGCACGGAGGACGAGGCGGTGCCGTCCCGCTGGTTCACCTTCAGCGCGGGGCTCGGCTTCGACGCGGGTGTGGTCGGCCGGGTCGAGCAGCAGCGGGAGCGGGGCAAGCGTTCGACGCACGCTCTGTATGTGCGACAGGTGGTGCGCCAGTTCCTCGGGGAGCCGGACCGCCGGCACGGCACGATCACGCTCGAACGTCCGGGCGAGGACCCGGTCACGGATCTCGTGGTCTCCATAGTGAGCAACACCTCACCATGGTCGTTCCTGGGCAACCGGCCGCTCTATCCGACGCCTCAGGCGTCCTTCGACACCGGCCTTGACGTGCTCGGACTCAAGAAACTGTCGACCCCGGCGGTCGCCCGTTACGGCGGCCAGCTGCTCGCCTCCACTCCCGAGCGGGGCCCCCGCGGCAAGAACGCGGTCACGCTCCACGACCTCACCGACTTCACCTTGCATTCCAAGGTGCCCCTGCCGCTCCAGATGGACGGTGACCACCTGGGGCTGCGTACGAGCGTGACGTTCACAGGCGTTCGCCGTGCACTGCGTGTGATTGTGTGAGTGGAAGGGCCCTTGGTCCTTTATCTCGAACGTTTGGGCTGGGCTCCACCCCATGGAAGTACGGCTGTGACCGAGGCGACACCGAGGAATCAAAAAAAACTTTCCTGAAGGGGTTGTATCCGCCGCCGAGGTTTGCGAATCTCTACATGGCGCTCGGGACGGCCCGCAACATCGGCCCCACAGAGAGCCCGAATCCCCTCCTCCAAGCAACGGACAGCCGTCGCAGATGTGACGTTCGTCCCTTCACTTGTTGAGGGATTCGTGAAAGCGTTCACATTCACAAGCAACTTGCACGTAATACCAAGGAGAGGTAGCAGCCATGGACTGGCGTCACAACGCCGTTTGCCGCGAGGAAGACCCCGAGCTCTTCTTCCCCATCGGCAACACCGGTCCTGCGCTGCTGCAGATCGAGGAAGCCAAGGCCGTCTGCCGCCGCTGCCCCGTCATGGAGCAGTGCCTGCAGTGGGCGCTCGAGTCCGGCCAGGACTCCGGCGTCTGGGGTGGCCTCAGCGAGGACGAGCGCCGCGCGATGAAGCGCCGCGCCGCCCGCAACCGGGCCCGTCAGGCCTCCGCCTGATTCCCCACCCCGTTCGAGCCTGAGCCCGGCGGCGCGTACATCGCGTACGCATCTCCCGCCCCCGAGCCGCAGCGCGCAGTACCCCCGATGCTCCCCCAGGCTCCGCCCGGGACATGACCCGAGCAACGCGAGCAGTGAGCCCCGGACCGTTCCGACG
>NZ_JBHYTK010000166.1:0-5464 GCF_042749255.1 Streptomyces sp. NPDC059524
CCCTGAAGGCATGCGCTGCGCGCAGCCTTCATCGGGGAAATGCGGCGCGAAGCGCCTGCATTTCAGGGGCGCGGGGAACTGCGCGACCCGCCCCCACCGGGCCGGAGTCGCGACACGACCAGTCCCGGCAGACGCGGATGCGAAACCCGCGCACTACTCCAGCGGCGACTTCATGCCCGGCTGGTAGTCGCCGGCAGGCTGTCGCGTCATCACGTTCAGACGGTTGAACGCGTTGATGCCGGCGATGAGGCAGACGAGCGCGCCGAGCTGCTCCTCGTCGTAGTGCTTGGCGGCACGCTCCCAGACCTCGTCCGGCACCCCCGTGGCGGCGTCCGCCAGTCGCGTGCCCTCCTCGGCGAGTTCGAGGGCCGCCCGCTCGGCCTCGGTGAAGACCTTCGCCTCGCGCCACGCCGCGACGAGGCTGAGCCGGACCGGGGTCTCGCCCGCCGCCACGGCCTCCTTGACGTGCATGTCGAGGCAGCCCGAGCAGCCGTTGATCTGGCTGGCGCGGATCTTCACCAGTTCCTGCGTCGCGACGGGCAGGCCGGAACCGGTCAGCGGCTGGTGCGCGGCGACGAGGCGCTTGAGGAATCCGACGGCGGACTGGCTGGCGAAGATGTTCAGACGGGGTTCCATGGCGAGCTCCCTGCTTGGATTCCGTAGTCCTGGATGGTGCGTTCACCAACAGGACGGATCGCAGGGGCCCGTCTGTGACATCCCCGGGCCGGAACGGGGTGTGACCTACGCCTCGTTCGCCTCGTAGGCCGCGATGAGGTCACGCGACCGCTTCACGTCGTCGGCGATGGCCTCGACGAGCTGCTCCAGGGAGTCGAACTTCGACATGCCGCGCACGAAGGCGAGGAAGTCGACGGCGACGTGCAGCCCGTACAGGTCGAGCCCCTCGCGGTCGATGGCGTAGGCCTCCACGGTCCGCTCGACCGCGTCGAACTGCGGGTTCGTGCCGACCGAGATCGCGGCGGGCATGGCCTCGCCCTCGACGTGCAGCCAGCCCGCGTAGACGCCGTCGGCGGGGATCGCGGTGTGCGGGAGGGTCTCCACGTTGGCCGTCGGGAAGCCCAGTTCGCGGCCGCGCTGCGCGCCGCGCACGACGACGCCCTCGACGCGGTGGGGGCGGCCCAGGATCTCGCGGGCGCCCTCGACGTCGCCCTCGGCGACGAGCCGGCGGGTCAGCGTCGAGGAGAACGGCTGACCGCCGCCCGCCGTGCCGCTGACGAACAGGTCGACGAGCTCGACGGCGAAGTCGTAGGTGCGGCCCTGCTCGGCGAGGAACGCGACGTCACCGGCGGCCTTGTGGCCGAAGCGGAAGTTGGGGCCCTCGACGACGACCCGGGCGTGCAGCCGGTCGACGAGCACCTTCGCGACGAAGTCGGCGGGCGACAGCTTCGAGAACTCGGTGGTGAACGGGAGGATCAGCACCGCGTCCACGCCCAGCTCGGCCATCAGCTCGGCCCTGCGGTGGTGCGCGGCGAGCAGCGGCGGGTGCGAGCCGGGGCGCACGACCTCGCTGGGGTGCGGGTCGAAGGTGACGACGACGGCCGGGACGCCCAGCTCACGGGCGCGCTCCACGGCACGGCCGATGATCAACTGGTGTCCGCGGTGCACCCCGTCGTAGGAACCGATGGTGACGACGCTGCGCCCCCAGTCCTGGGGGATGTCCTCCAAGCCACGCCAGCGCTGCACGGTGATTGCTCCTCGCAAACCTGTGTACGACGGTTCCGTCTGTCTGTGCTTCGTGCGTCTCCTACCGAACACGCAGGTCTAAGAGTGCCATGTCGCCCGGCCGCGCCACTCATCGGGCGGGTCGTCCGGGCTCAGGCGGGCACCTTCGCCCCGGCCACGCTCTCGATGGTGCGGCGGGCGCTGGGCCCGACGAGGGCGGCCCAGTCGGCCGGCTCGGCGGAGAGCCAGCGAGCGGTGAGCGCGGCGAAGCCGGGGACGGCCCCGGCCAGCTCCACCAGCCCCCGGTCGAAGCGGGCGGCGCCCTCGGGGGTGCGGACGAGCAGGGTGCCGGTGCGGTGCACGAGGTCGCGGGTGCGGGCCTGGCCGCGCCGCACGGCGCCCCGCGCGGCCGCGTCGAGGACGGCGGCGAGCACGTCCGGGTCCTGCTCCCGCCCGAGCAGGACGTCGAGCAGCTCCCCGCGCAGGCCGCGCGAGGCGGCGGTGCCGGGCGCGGCGAGGACGGGGGCGAGCGCGGCCCGTACGGCGGGCGTCGGGGCGCGCAGCAGGTCCAGGGCGAGCGGCAGCAGGACGGAGCGCCCGGTGGGGCCGCGCTCCAGGCACCGGTCCACGAACGCGGCCGCGTGCCGGGCGGCGCCTTCGGGGTGCGCGGCGGCCAGCGCTCCCACGAGCGCGGCCGCGCGGCGGGCCAGGGCGGGCGTCGTGACGTCGGCGAGGGTGCGTACGAGGTCGCCCGCGCCGGGGCCGAGCCCGTCGAGCCGGGACTCGAACGCGGCGAGGACGGGCTCGGGGTGGGTCTCCAGGGCCGGGGCGAGCGCGGACGCGGGCAGTTGCGGGTCCTCCGCGGCGAACCGGCGCAGGGCCCGGGCGAGGTACTGGGGCCGGGAGTGCGGGTCGCGGACGAGGAGGGCGAGCGCGGCGCCGTGCAGCGTGTCCTCGCCGGGGCGGGCCAGCAGGGCCAGCGCCGCGTAGCGCAGCAGTCCGCGGTCGGCGTCGCTGGTGGCCCGGGACTGGACGCGCAGCCCGTAGGCGAGGGCTGCGACGTGCCGGTCGAGCCGCTCGTCGTGCGCCCAGCGGTCGACGGCCCGGCACAGGGCGGAGGGCTCCTCGTCGGCGAGCACGGTGAGCAGTTCGTCGGCACGGGGGTGCGGGCAGTCGACGAGGGCCTCGGTGAGGTCGTCGACTGCACTGTGGCGGTGGGTGTGGAGCAGGGCCTGGGCGGCGGTCGCGACGGTGGCGTCGGGCAGCGCGGGCAGGGCCCGCTCGTCGTCGAACCAGGTGGTGAGCTGCCGCTGCGCGGCGGCGGGCGCGGCGGCCAGGAGCTCGGCGACGGTGTCCAGGTAGCGGTGTCCCTCCCCGGGCGAGGGGTCGTGCACGACGAGCCGCCGCAGCAGCGCGAAGCGGGCGCCGTCCGACACCGGGACCCGCGCCCAGAACCAGGGCCCGAAGGCACCGCGGTCGGCGAGCTCGCACAGGACGGGCAGATGCGCCTCGGCGTCCGGAACGCGCAGCAGCACCTCCGCGACCAGATGCCCGGCCCACCACTGCGCTTCCTCGTCGGCGGCCCGGCCCTCCCCTCGCTCGCCGCCCGGCAGCCAGGCGGTCAACTCCCCGAGCCGCTCCCCCAGTTCAACGGAACCCCGCTGCCGCCCGAGCAGCAGAAGGGCCCGCACCACAGGGCCCGCCCGGTGCCGCGGCACGGGCACCGCGGAGCCGCCCCGCCGCCGGAACACGAGGGCCTCCAGCGCCCCGTCCAGATCCAGGTGCATGCCCTGGATCCAGTCGGCCACCTCCTCGTGCGCGAAGCGGTATCCGCTCCCGGCCGGCACCAGGACTCCCTCGGTGAGCACGGCGGACGCCCACCCGCTCACCCCGTGCCGCGCGCCCCAGGGGAACAGCTCCTCGAACGCGGCCCGGTCCAGCTCCCCCTGCCCCGGCCCCAGACAGCTCCGCGCCGCCTCGTGCAGCTGACCGCAGACCCGCGCCGCGAGCCGCCGCACGGCCGCGCCCCGCAGGCCGGCGGGCGCGGCGAGCCGTACCGCCACGCGCAGGCACATCAGGTCCAGGTACGCCCCGAAGATGTCGTCCCGGTCCGGCTGCCCGGGCACCTCCCCGGGCAGCGCCGCCCGCACGTCCCGCAGCAGCCGCAGCGCCAGCGGGTGCCGGGCGTCCGCCGGGTGCAGGGCGCCTTCGGGGATCCCGAAGCGCTCCCGGGCCCGCTCGTCGTCCAGGTCCCCGATCCGGACGCAGGCGGGCAGCCTCCCGGCCCGCCCGTGCAGCGCCCCGGGGCCGAAGAGCCGGCCGGCCTGCTCCCAGTACTCGCCGCGGCAGGCCACGACGAGCCGGACGCCGGACGCGGCGAGCCAGCGCTCGGTGCCGTGGGACCAGGCGGCGAGCCGGTGGGCGAGCACGGGCGGCATCTCCTCGGGCCCGTCGAGCACCAGCATCAGGGGGCGTCCGGCGTCGGCGGCGATCCGGGCGACGCGCGCGGGCGAGAGGTCTCCGAGGTCGCCGGGCTCCACCTCACGGGTGGCGGCGACGATCCGGCCCGCGCGCTCCAGGGCGCGTCCGACGGCCTGCGCGACGGAGGTGTCGCCGCCGCCCAGATCGGCGCCGCGCAGCCAGAGCGTGGGCGCGGCGCCCGCTCCGGCGCCCCGGCGTGCGGCGAGGGCCGCGAGCTCGGTGGTACGTCCGCTGCCGGGGTCGCCGACGAGCGCGAGCAGCCGTGCGGGTCCGGCGCCGAACGCGGCCAGTTCCCGTACGACGTCCGGCCGTTCGACCGGGTCGGGGGCTCCGTCGGCGGCGGGCCCCTCGCTGCCCACGGAGACGGCGGCGAGCTGCAGAACGCCCGCGACGTTCAGCTCGTCCCCGTAGGCGGCGACCGTGACCGCGTTGCGGGCCAGGAGGGCTGCGAGGGGGCCGTGCGGGTCCGTCTCCGCGGCGGTGCGCAGCGGGACGGCGAGTCCGGCGGCGCGGTGGCCGGTGCTCAGGGCGGTACCGAGGACGGCGACGACGGCGCCCGTGACGGCGTCCAGGACGGGTCCGCCCGCGCCTCCGCCGCCCGGTGCCAGGGCGTCCGCGCCGGCGGTGCCGACGGCGAGCTCCATGGTCTCGGCGAGCGCGTGGGAGCGGTCGCAGGCCTGGTAGGTGGCGGGGCCGTGGCCGAGCACCCGGGCCTCGCGCCAGCCGCCGGCCGGGATGCGTACGTAGGCCCCGATGGGCAGGGGGCCGCCGGCGGCCACGGGCAGCGGCGGGACGCCGAGTCCTTCGGTGCGCACGAGGGCGAGGCCGAGGTGCGGGAGGGCGTGGACCGCCTCGGGGCCCACGACACAGGTGGCGCCGCCGGGCGCGTGCAGCACGAGGCGGCCGAGCCCGTCCACCGCTTCGTGACCGGTGACCACGGTCCCCTGGTCGTCCACGGCGAAGCCCGCTCCGCGCGGGCGCCCGGCCAGATCACAGATCCGAACCAGCGGCGGATCGACCATGCCGCTGAACCTCCCGCCGCTCTCCGCCACCCCCCGTCCCCTCGACGGTAGGCGCGCGGTGATCAGCAGGACAGCGCGCGAGGCGAACGCGCCCCCCTGCGCTCCCCTGATTCACTCCGAGCGCCCGCTCGATGGGGTGAACTCGTGCGGCTCGGCGGACAGACCTGATGGAGGGGGAACGTGGGGCGGGGGGGGGCGGGGCGGGGGCCGGGGGCCGCAGGGGCGCGCACGGAACACCGCGCGCCGGGGCGCGCGCACGCACCCGCACGCCCACGCGCTCG
>NZ_JBHYTK010000166.1:5473-17905 GCF_042749255.1 Streptomyces sp. NPDC059524
CCCCCCCCCCCCCCGCCCCCCGCTCGGGGGGGCCCCCGCCCCCCCGGCCCCCCCGATGATACCCCCGCGGGCCGCGGGGGGGGGGGTAACTGGGGGGGGCGGGCCGCCCCCCAGGGGGGGGGGGGATGGGGGGGCGCCGGGCCACCCGGGGTCCGGATGCCCGCCGCTCCATCGGCGTCCGCCGTCCGGCGGGGAAGCCGTCAGCCGAAGACGGCCAGGCTCTTCGCCTTGCCCTTGGACTCCTCGACGAGGGCCAGGAAGGTGCCGTCCGCGCCGAAGACGCCGACAGGACCGGCGCCCGCGTACTCGGCGGGCATCTCCAGGCGCACCCCGTTCAGGAGCAGCTTGGCGCGGCGCGCGTCGACCTCCCAGCGCGGGAACGCGGCGCTCGCGGCGTCGGCCACCGGCATCACGCCGAACGACTCCTGGAGCTGGTCCAGGGTCTTGGCCCCGTCGAGCTTGTAGGGCCCGACCCG
The DNA here is from genome assembly GCF_042749255.1 of Streptomyces sp. NPDC059524. Classification (NCBI taxonomy): domain Bacteria; kingdom Bacillati; phylum Actinomycetota; class Actinomycetes; order Kitasatosporales; family Streptomycetaceae; genus Streptomyces; species Streptomyces sp. NPDC059524. The sequence continues at coordinate 5,950 of NZ_JBHYTK010000166.1, forward strand.
GGTGCGGCGCAACGCGGTGAGATGGCCGCCGACGCCCAGGTCGGCGCCGAGGTCGCGGGCGAGGGCCCGGATGTAGGTGCCGGAGGAGCAGACGACGGACACCACGAGGTCGAGCACGGGGGTCCCGTCCTCGGCGACGGCGTCCCGCATGTCGTAGACCTGGAAGGAGGAGACGGTGACCGGCCGGGCCGGGATCTCGAACTCCTCGCCCTCACGGGCGCGCTTGTACGAGCGCACGCCGTTGATCTTGATGGCGCTGACCTTGGACGGCACCTGCATGATGGCGCCGGTCAGCTTGGCGACACCCGCGTCGACGGCGTCGCGCCGCACTCCGGAGGCGTCGGTGGACGAGGTGATGTCGCCCTCGGCGTCGTCGGTGAGCGTGTTCTGCCCGAGCCGGATCGTGCCGAGGTACTCCTTCTCGGTCAGCGCGAGGTGACCGAGGAGCTTGGTGGCGCGCTCGACGCCGAGCACGAGGACGCCCGTCGCCATCGGGTCGAGGGTGCCCGCGTGGCCGACGCGGCGGGTCCTGGCGATCCCGCGCATCTTGGCCACGACGTCGTGCGAGGTGAAGCCCGACGGCTTGTCGACGATGACCAGGCCGTCGGGCGGAGGGGTGCGGTCGGACATGCTCAGGCGTCGCCGTCCGTCTCGTCCTCGGCGGCGTCGTCTTCCGGCTTCTTGTACGGGTCGGCGTCGCCCGCGAAGGCGGCGCCGGCGGACGCCTGGCGCACCTGGGCGTCCGAGGCCCGCGCCTTGTCGAGGAGGTCCTCGATGGTGCGGGCGTTGTCCGGCAGGGCGTCCGCGACGAAGGTGAGGGTCGGCGTGAACTTCACGCCGGCCGCGGCACCCACCGCGGAACGCAGGACTCCCTTGGCGCTCTCCAGACCGGCGGCCGCCTCGGCCCGCTCCTCGTCGTCCCCGTACACCGTGTAGAAGACGGTGGCCTCCCGCAGGTCACCCGTCACCCGGGTGTCCGTGATGGTGACGTGGGTGCCGAGCCGCGGGTCCTTGATCCCGCGCTGCAGCTTCTGGGCCACCACCTCTCGGATGAGGTCCGCCAGCCTCTTGGCGCGCGCGTTGTCGGCCACTGGTCCGTCTCCTTAGTAACTGTCTTGCTTCTTGCTTCAGTCTTCGTCGCTGTGGAGCCTGCGTCGAACCGAGAGCAGTTCCACCTCGGGCCGGGCCGCCACCAGCCGCTCGCAGCGGTCCAGTACGTCGCTGAGGTGTCCCGTGTCCCCGGAGACCAGCGCGAGCCCGATCTCGGCCCTGCGATGGAGGTCCTGGTTGCCCGTCTCCGCCGCGCTCACCGCGTACTTGCGCTGGAGCTCGGCCACGATGGGGCGAACGAGGGAGCGTTTCTCCTTCAGCGAGTGGACGTCGCCGAGGAGCAGATCGAAGGACAGAGTCCCCACATACATGTGTGTCCGGATGTCCCGCCGGTTCGGGTTCGTAAAGGCGCCACAGCTGACGCCGATACGGGAACCGTACACGCAACGGCCGGGGCCGATCGACGGAAATAAGTCCCGCCGACCGGCCCCAGTCGGTTACCGCGTGGATCAGACGCGCGGCTTCTCGCGCATCTCGTACGTCGCGATGACGTCGTCGACCTTGATGTCGTTGAAGTTGCCGAGGTTGATACCGCCCTCGAACCCTTCGCGGATCTCGGTGACGTCGTCCTTGAAGCGACGCAGACCGGAGATGTTGAGGTTCTCCGCGATGACCTTGCCATCGCGCAGCAGGCGCGCCTTGGTGTTGCGCTTGACCTCTCCGGACCGGACGAGCACACCGGCGATGTTGCCCAGCTTGGACGACTTGAAGACCTCGCGGATCTCCGCCGTGCCGAGCTCGACCTCCTCGTACTCCGGCTTGAGCATGCCCTTGAGGGCCGCCTCGATCTCCTCGATGGCCTGGTAGATCACCGAGTAGTACCGGACGTCGACGCCCTCGCGCTCCGCCATCTGCTGCGCACGGCCGGCTGCCCGGACGTTGAAGCCGATGACGATGGCGTCGGAGCCGGTCGCCAGGTTGATGTCGGACTCGGTGACCGCACCCACACCGCGGTGCAGGACACGGATGTCGACCTCTTCACCGACGTCGAGCTGGAGCAGCGAGGACTCGAGAGCCTCCACCGAACCGGACGCGTCGCCCTTGATGATGAGGTTGAGCTCCTGCACCAGACCGGCCTTGAGGGCCTCGTCCAGGTTCTCCAGGGAGAACCGGACGCCGCGGCGCGCGAAGTTGGCGTTGCGCTCGCGAGCGGCACGCTTCTCGGCGATCTGACGGGCCGTACGGTCCTCGTCGACCACCAGGAAGTTGTCGCCGGCACCCGGGACGTTGGTGAGACCGAGCACGAGGACGGGGGTCGAGGGACCCGCTTCCTCCACGTTGTTGCCGTTGTCGTCGAGCATCGCCCGGACGCGGCCGTACGCGTCGCCGACCACCATGGTGTCGCCGATGCGCAGCGTGCCTCGCTGGACGAGGACGGTCGACACCGCACCACGACCGCGGTCGAGGTGGGACTCGATCGCAATACCCTGCGCGTCCTGCTCCGGGTTGGCCCGCAGGTCGAGCGAGGCGTCCGCGGTCAGGACCACGGCCTCGAGCAGGGAGTCGATGTTCAGACCCTGCTTGGCGGAGATGTCGACGAACATGGTGTCGCCGCCGTACTCCTCGGCCACCAGGCCGTACTCGGTCAGCTGACCGCGCACCTTGGTCGGGTCGGCACCCTCGACGTCGATCTTGTTGACCGCGACGACGATCGGGACCTCGGCGGCCTTGGCGTGGTTGAGCGCCTCGACCGTCTGGGGCATGACGCCGTCGTTGGCCGCGACCACGAGGATCGCGATGTCGGTCGACTTCGCACCACGGGCACGCATGGCGGTGAACGCCTCGTGACCCGGGGTGTCGATGAAGGTGATCCGACGCTCTTCGTCGTTGACCTCGGTCGTGACCTGGTACGCACCGATGTGCTGCGTGATACCGCCGGCCTCGCCCGCGACGACGTTCGTCTTGCGGATGGTGTCGAGCAGTCGGGTCTTACCGTGGTCGACGTGACCCATGACGGTGACGACCGGCGGACGGGACATGAGCATGTCCTCGCCGCCCTCGTCCTCGCCGAACTCGATGTCGAAGGACTCGAGCAGCTCGCGGTCCTCCTCCTCCGGGCTGACGACCTCGAGGACGTAGTTCATCTCGCCCGCGAGCAGCTGGAGGGTCTCGTCGGAGACGGACTGCGTGGCAGTGACCATCTCGCCGAGGTTCATCATCACGGCGACGAGCGAGGCCGGGTTGGCGCCGATCTTCTCCGCGAAGTCGGTCAGCGAGGCACCGCGCGACAGGCGGACGGTCTGTCCGTTGCCGCGAGGCAGCATGACGCCGCCCACCGACGGGGCCTGCATGGCCTCGTACTCCTGGCGCCTCTGACGCTTCGACTTGCGACCACGACGGGCGGGCCCGCCGGGACGGCCGAACGCACCCTGCGTGCCACCACGGCCACCCGGACCACCGGGACGACCGCCGAAGCCGGGACGGCCACCGCCGCCACCGCCGGGACGGCCGGCGAAGCCGCCGCCACCGCCACCGGGACCACCGGGACGACCCGCGAAGCCGCCGCCACCGCCACCGGGACGGCCGGCGAAGCCGCCGCCACCGGGACGACCGCCGCCGCCACCCGGACGACCGCCGCCACCCGGACCGCGGCCACCGGGGCCACCGCCGGGACGCGGGCCCGCTGCGGGGCGCTGCGGCATCATGCCGGGGTTCGGACGGTTACCACCGGGGCCGCCGCCGGGACGCGGACCGGCCGCGCCGCCCTGCGGACGGGGCATGCCGCCCGGGGTCGGACGGGCGCCGCCCTGACCCTGCGGACGGGGACCGCCCTGACCCGCACCCTGGGGGCGCGGACCGCCCGGGGCACCGGGGCCGCCGGGACGCGGGGCGCCGCCGGGACGGGGCGCCTGCGGGCGCGCCATGCCGGTGGAGCCGCCGGACGTGAAGGGGTTGTTGCCCGGACGCGGGCCCGCGGGCCGGGCACCACCGGGACGGGGCGCACCCTGGCCGCCGGGACGCGGGGCGCCCTGACGGTCGCCGCGCTGACCCTGACCACCCTGGGCACCCTGACCGGGGGCCGGACGGCCACCGGGCTTCGGGGCGCCGGGACGGGCACCCGGACGCGCACCACCGGCGGCCGGAGCGGCCGGGGCGGCGGGAGCCGCGGGGGGCGCCGTGAACTCGGGCGCGGCCGGAGCCGGCGTGGCCGGCTTGGGGGCCGGCTTCGGACCCGGCCGCGGACCCGGCGCGGGGGCCGAGGCGGCGGGCTTCTCCGCGGCGGCCGGCTTGGGGGCCGGCGGGCGCGGCGCGGCAGGCTTCGCGGCCTGCGCGGGGGAAGGGGTGGGACGCGGCGCCGCGGGCTTCGCGGGCGCGGCCTTGCGTGCGGCGGGCTTGCCGCCGCCATTGCCCTGCTGGAGGGCATCAGTCAACTTGCGCACGACCGGCGCCTCGATCGTCGAGGACGCCGAACGGACGAATTCACCGAGTTCCTGGAGCTTGGCCATGACGACCTTGCTCTCCACACCGAACTCCTTGGCGAGTTCGTATACCCGGACCTTAGCCACTTCGCTCCTTTTAGGTCCGGGTTACGCCGGACCGTCGCTACTTCATGGGCGTACTCATCGCGTGCTCATCGAGTGCTCATCGCAATCTCGACCTACTTCCAACTCGCGGGGTACCAGGGCCGCGCGGAGGTTCCGCGCGGCGCTTCTTACGGTGTTGCCCGTCCGACCCGGTGGCTCAGCGCCTCCGTGTCGAACGGTCCAGGGGCCTTGAACGCCCGCTGGAAGGCCCGACGGCGGACCGCCTGGTCGAAACAGACCTGGGCGGGGTGCAGATACGCACCCCGGCCGGGCAGCGTACCGCGATCATCGGGGACGCACGCGCCCTCGACGACCACGATCCGCAGCAGATCGCTCTTGGCCGCTCGCTCGCGGCAACCCACGCAGGTTCGCTCAGGGCATGCGCCGACGTGCGTCCGGCCAGACACGATTAAGTCTACCTCCCCGTACCGACCTCACCCCTTTGGGGGAAAAATCGAACGGCTGTCTCGTTACATTCTGTCGTGATCCAAGCGCACAGCGCCCGGATTTATTCCCCGGCGCCCGGTGCGGGCTGCTCGGTGTCCGGCCGGATGTCGATGCGCCAGCCGGTCAGCCGGGCCGCGAGCCGGGCGTTCTGGCCCTCCTTGCCGATGGCGAGGGAGAGCTGGTAGTCGGGCACCGTCACCCGGGCCGAGCGGGCGCCCAGGTCCACGATCTCGACCTTCGAGACGCGGGCCGGGGACAGTGCGTTGGCCACCATGTCGGCCGGGTCGTCGGACCAGTCGACGATGTCGATCTTCTCGCCGTTGAGCTCGCCCATGACATTGCGCACACGGCCGCCCATGGGGCCGATGCAGGCGCCCTTGGCGTTGAGCCCGCTGCGGGTGGAGCGGACGGCGATCTTCGTACGGTGGCCGGCCTCGCGGGCGATGGCGGCGATCTCGACGGACCCGTCGGCGATCTCCGGCACCTCGAGCGCGAAGAGCTTCTTGACCAGGTTCGGGTGCGTGCGCGACAGCGTCACGGACGGACCGCGCACACCCTTGGCGACCCGGACGACGTAGCTGCGCAGGCGCATGCCGTGCGGGTACTCCTCGCCCGGCACCTGCTCCTGCACCGGCAGGATGGCTTCGAGCTTGCCGATGTCGACCAGCACGTTCTTCGGGTCGCGGCCCTGCTGGACGACGCCCATCACGATGTCGCCCTCGCGGCCGGCGTACTCGCCGAGCGTCGCGTCGTCCTCGGCGTCGCGCAGCCGCTGCAGGATGACCTGCTTGGCGGTCGTGGCGGCGATACGGCCGAAGTCCGAGGGCGTGTCGTCGAACTCGCGCGGCTCCTGACCCTCTTCCAGGTCGTCCGCGTCCTCCTTCGCCCAGACCGTCACGTGTCCGCTCTCGCGGTCGAGCTTCACGCGCGCGTGGCGGCGGCTTCCCTCGGTGCGGTGGTAGGCGATGAGGAGGGCCGATTCGATCGCCTCGACCAGCAGATCGAAGGAGATCTCCTTCTCCCGGACCAGACCCCGCAGGGCACTCATGTCGATGTCCACGGCTACGCCTCCTCTTCGTTCTTGTCTTCGTTCGCGTTCTTGCGGTTGAACTCGACCTGGACCCGCGCCTTGGCGATGTCCGTGAAGCCGAGCCTGCGGGCGGTGGCCTTGCGGCCCTTCACGCCCGGGACCTCCAGGTCGAGACCCTCGTCGTCCACCTGGAGGATGCGCGCGGTCACTTCGCCGCCGTCGGTCAGCGTGAACTTCACGAGGCGGTCCGTCGCGCGGACGTAGTGGCGGTGCTCGGTGAGCGCGCGCTCGGCGCCGGGCGTGCCGACCTCGAGCTCGTACTCTCCGTCGCCCATCACATCGGTCTCGTCGAGCTTCGCCGAGAGCGCGCGGCTCACATCGGCGACGGCGTCCAGATCGGCGCCTTCCTCGGAGTCCACGACGACGCGCAGCACCCGCTTGCGTCCGACCGAGGCCACTTCGATCTCTTCGAGATCGAGCCCCTGTGAGCTGACGAGCGGTTCCAGTAGTTCCCGCAGCCTCTCGTTCTGGGTGGTGCTCATCCGGGTGACTCCTCGGCCGCGTGTGCTGTTGTGGTCGCTGACAATCCTTGCGCGTCAGGTCAAAGGGTATCCGGTCCAGGGGGGTGTTGCCGTCCACCGGGCGGGGGCCGAAGGTACGGTGATCTTCGCGTCACCCATCGCTCATACTGCCGAATCGTTTCCGGAGCTCTTTCCGGTCTTCCCGCCGAGGACGTCCGCCGTGCCGCACATCCCCCAGGTCCCGCCCGGGCCACGCCGTAGGACTCTGCTCGCCTCGCTGGCCGGGGCGAGCGCCCTGCTGACCGCGTGCTCGGGCGGCGGTGACGGTACCGAGGGCGGCAGCGGCGCGCCGTCCGTCTCGCAGGAGCGGCGGATGCGGACGCAGGCGGCGCGGGACAGCGCGGACCTGCTCGGCCGCTACGACGACGCCCTCACCGCCCGGCCCGGGCTCGCGGGGCGGCTCGGGCCGCTGCGGGCCGAGACCGAGCGGCACGTGCAGGCGTTCGGCGGGGCGGCCGTGCCGAGCCGGATGGCGGGCGCGCCCGCGCCGACGGCGAGCCCCGTCGCCGAGAAGGACGTCCTCAAGGCGCTCGCGGCGGCCGAGCGCGAGCTGTCGGACCGGCGTCTGGCCGCGCTCGTGGACGCCCCGGCCGAGCTCGCGCGGCTGCTCGCCTCGGTGGCGGCGGCCGGCGCCGCGCACGCGTACCTGCTGACGGAAGGCTGACCGGCATGGCGGAGAACGACGGGCTGCTCGCGGCGGTGCAGGCCGCGCTGCGCGCCGAGCACGCGGCGGTGTACGGGTACGGGGTGGTCGGCGGCCGGATCCGCGAGGGCCGGCGCTCCGAAGCCCGCGCCGCGTACGACGTGCACCGGGCGCGCAGGGACGAACTGCGGCGCGCGGTACGGGACTTGGGCGCGAAGCCGGAGGAGTCCGCCGGGGCGTACGCGCTGCCGTTCCCGGTGCCGGACTCGGCCGCCGCGGCCCGCCTGGCCGCGGACATCGAGGACAAGGTCGCGGGCGTGTACTCGGATCTCGTACGGGCGTCGAGCGGCGACCGGCGCCGGGGCGCGGCCGATGCGCTGCGGGAGGCGGCGGTCCGTGCGGTGCGGTGGCGCGGCGGCAGCGTAGCCTTCCCTGGGCTCACCGAACGGGCCGCGGTGCCGTCCGCCTCGGCCTCCGGATCGTCGGTGGCGCCCGGTACCTGAGCTGTCTTCGGAAGGGAAAGTCTCGCGCATGGCATTCGAACCGCCTTCGCGCCTGGTGAACGCGCTCGGCGAGGTGCGCGACGAGGGGGCGTCCGCGTGGCTGGCCCGGCTCGGCACCCTGCTGGAGGAGGCGGCGGCCCGGCGCGGGGTCGACGTCGAACGGATCCATCTGCCCGGCGGCCGCAGCAGCCTGGTCGCGCACGTGCGGACGGCCGAGGGCACCCCGGCGGTGCTGAAGCTGGCGCCCGAGCGGTTCCGCCCGGAGGCGGAGCGCGCGGCGCTGACCCACTGGGACGGTCTCGGCGCGGTGCGGCTCCTGGACCCGGGCCCGAGCGACGGCGCGCTGCTCCTGGAGCGGCTGCACCCGGAGGTCTCGGTCCGTACGCTGCCGGAGGCCAAGGCGCTCCTGGAGGCGGCGGGCACGCTGCGCCGGCTCTGGGTCGATCCGCCGGCGGGCCGCAACTGCGAGACGGTGCCCGAGCGCACGGGCCGGCAGGCCACGCTGATGCGGGCGACGGTCGACGACTTCCCCGAGGTGGCGCCGCTGGTGGACGCGGCGCTCACGGCCCGGGACGAGCTGGTGGCGGCGCCGCCGGAGCTGCGGCTGCTGCACGGCACGTTCCGGCAGAGCAAGGTGCTCGCGGGTGAGCGGGTGCCGTGGCTGGCCATCGGCCCGGATCCGGTGGTCGGCGAGTGCGCCTTCGATCTGGCCCGTCTGGTGCGCGACCGGGTCGAGGACCTGATCGGCTCCCCGTCCGGCCCGGCGATCACCCGGCGGCGTGTGCGCAAGCTCGCCGAGTCCCTCGACGTGGACCAGGAGCGGCTGCGCGGCTGGACGCTGTTCCGCGCGGTGGAGTCCGGGGTGCGGGCGCTGCGGGTGGGCCGGCCCGGCGACGCGGAGAACCTGCTGGAGTTCGCGGGCTGGCTCTGACCGCTACAGGGTCCGGGCGTACGCGACGCAGGGGCGGCCCGAGCGGGTCGTGGTCCCGATGGCGTGGAAGCCCGTGCGCTGGAGGACGGCGCGGGAGGCGTGGTTCTCCGGTTCGGCCGCGGCGGTGACGCGGGTGAGGTGGTAGTCCTCGCGGGCCAGGGTGAACAGGCGGCGGACCGCTTCGGTGGCCAGGCCCTTGCCCGTGGCGTGCTCGGCCAGCCGGAAGCCGAGTTCGGCGCTGCCGTCGGCCGGGTCGTACAGGTTGAAGCGGCCGATGATCTCGCCTTCGGCGGTGACCAGGACGTGCATGTGGGCCGTGCCCTCGGTCTGCTCGGCGAGGTTCGCGGTGTGCCGGGCCGCGAACTCCTCGAAGTAGGCGTCGCCGCGGTCGGGGACGCTCTGCGCGAAGAACGCGCGGTTGTCGCGTTCGAAGCTGAGCACGGCGTCCGCGTGGTCGGCTCGCAGGGGCTGCAGTTCGGGCATGGCGCGACCATAGGCTGCGCCGACCGGGCCCGTACACCGAATTGCCGCTGGCGGAGCGTCGACGGCCTCAGCTCCGTCGTGGCTGGTCGCGCAGTTCCTCGCGCCCCTGAGATGCACACCCTTCGGGTGGCATCTCCCCGATGAGGCGCAGCCTCATCAGGGGCGCGGGGAACTGCGCGACCAGCCCCCACCGGGCCGCGGTCCGGTACGAGACCGTTTCGGCCCGGTGGCTCCGGGATCAGGCGGAGGTCAGGCGGGCGACGGCCTCGTCGACCGTCAGCTCCTCGCGCTCGCCCGTGCGGCGGTCCTTGAGCTCGACGATGCCGTCGGCGCTGCGGCGGCCCGCGACCAGGATCTGCGGGACACCGATGAGCTCGGAGTCGGTGAACTTGACGCCGGGCGAGATGCCGGGGCGGTCGTCGACCAGGACACGGACACCGGCGGCGGCCAGCTTGTCGGAGACCTCGAGGGCCAGCTCGGTCTGGAGCGCCTTGCCGGCGGCGACGACGTGGACGTCGGCCGGGGCGATCTCGGCGGGCCAGACGAGGCCCTTGTCGTCGGCGTGCTGCTCGGCGAGCGCGGCGACGGCACGGGAGACGCCGATGCCGTAGGAGCCCATCGTGACGCGGACCGGCTTGCCGTTCTGGCCGAGGACGTCGAGCTGGAAGGCGTCGGCGTACTTGCGGCCGAGCTGGAAGATGTGGCCGATCTCGATGGCGCGGTCCAGCTTGAGGCCGGTGCCGCAGTTGGGGCACGGGTCGCCTTCCTGGACGACCACGACGTCGACGTAGGCGTCGACCTCGAAGTCACGGCCCGCGACGACGTTCTTCGCGTGCGTGCCTTCCTTGTTGGCGCCGGTGATCCAGGAGGTGCCGGGGGCGACGCGGGGGTCGGCGAGGTACTGGACCTTCTCCAGGCCCTGCGGGCCGACGTAGCCGCGCACGAGGTCGGGGCGGTCGGTGAAGTCCTCGGCGGTGACCAGCTCGACGGTGGCCGGGGCGAAGTGGGCCTCGACCTTGTCCATGTCGACCTCGCGGTCGCCGGGGACGCCGACGGCGACGATCTCGCCGTCGACCTTCACGAGGAGGTTCTTGAGGGTGGCGGAGGCCTCGACGCCGAGGTGCGCGGCGAGCGTCTCGATGGTGGGGGTGTCCGGGGTGGGGATCTCCTCGAGCGCGGGCACGCCGGCCGCGTCCACGGCCTTCAGCTCGAAGGAGACGGCCTCGGTGTTCGCCGCGTACTCGCAGTTCGGGCAGTCGGCGAAGGTGTCCTCGCCGGCGGCGGCCGGGGCGAGGAACTCCTCGGACTTGGAGCCGCCCATGGCGCCGGCGGTGGCGGCGCAGATGCGGTAGTCGAGGCCGAGGCGCTCGAAGATGCGCTGGTAGGCGGCGCGGTGCAGCGCGTAGGACCGGGCCAGGCCCTCGTCCTCCAGGTCGAAGGAGTAGGAGTCCTTCATCTGGAACTCGCGGCCGCGCAGGATGCCGGCGCGGGGGCGGGCCTCGTCGCGGTACTTGGTCTGGATCTGGTAGAGGATCACGGGCAGGTCCTTGTAGGACGTGCACTGGTCCTTGACGAGCTGGGTGAAGATCTCCTCGTGGGTCGGGCCGAGGAGGTAGTCACCGCCCTTGCGGTCGTTGAGGCGGAACAGCTCGGCGCCGTACTCCTCCCAGCGGCCGGTCGCCTCGTAGGGCTCCTTGGGCAGCAGGGCGGGGAGCAGGACCTCCTGGGCGCCGATGGCGTCCATCTCCTCGCGGATGACGCGCTCGACGTTGGCGTACACCTTGCGGCCGAGCGGCAGCCAGGACCAGACGCCGGCGGCGGTGCGGCGCACGTAACCGGCGCGGACGAGGAGCTTGTGGCTCAGCACCTCGGCGTCCGCCGGGTCGTCGCGCAGGGTCTTCACCATCAACCGGGACATGCGCTGGACCTGGACCTTGGCCATGATTTGTGACTCCTGCTGCGAAAGGGTGGTCCCTGGAGGTTAGCCGGGGGCCCGCCGCCGCCGGAAATCGGTTAGGTGTTGCGCCGCAGCGGCAGGGGAGCGCCCATGACCGCGTACGGCTTCGGAGCGCTCGGGAAGACGACCTGGCGGGCGAGGTCCTCGTAGCCGAGGGAGCGGTACAGGCCGCGGGCCGGGCTCTCGTGGTCGATCGCGGAGAGGATCGAGCGGGGCTGGAGCGCGGTGTCGGTGATCGTGGTGATGAGGGTGCGGCCGATGCCGCGGTTCTGGTAGCCGGGGTGGACGTGCAACTCGGTGATGACGAAGGAGTCGTCGAGCCAGTCCTCGGTGCCGCGGGCGCGCAGGTACGGCTCGACGACGGTGGACCACCAGTGCAGGCGGTCGTTGGGCATGCCGTAGACGAAGCCGACGAGGCGGCCGCTCTCGGTGGTCGCGCCGAGGGCGCGGGCGCCCGGGTAGGTCATGTGCCGCAGCACGATCTGCCGGCGGACGGCGATCTCGTCGTCGCTGAGTCCGAAGGCGTGGGCCTGGACGGCGAGGGCCTCGTCGACGCGGCTCCTCAGGTCGAGGTGGCCGATGGTGACGGTGTCGTCCGTGCGGTTCCGGTGCGGCATGCCCGGAGCGTACCCGGGGTGCCGTACTCCTAGGTCCTGTCTGGAGTTCCCCGTCTGCGCCCCGACGCCCGGCACGCACCCTCGCCGCACGGCGTCCCAGGACAGGTGGCTCCGCCACATGACCTGGGAC
>NZ_JBHYTK010000167.1:0-17742 GCF_042749255.1 Streptomyces sp. NPDC059524
CCTGATGAGGCGCAGCCTCATCAGGGGCGCGGGGAACTGCGCGAGAAGCCCCACCGGCCCGCGGTCGGCGACGGACCGCGACCCGGCAGACGCGACGCCTACGCCGGGTGCAGGCCAGGGCTACCGACCGGCACCACGAAGGACGCCGCCGTCGAGACCGGCGCCCCCGGCACGGTCACCCCGGAGACCACCTTGAAGTCGGCCCGAGCCTCCCGCTCCCCCAGGGCGACCGTCGCGTAACCCCGCTGCCCCCCGTAGTGCTTCATGTGCGGGTTCCGCTCAAGGTAGGCCGCCCAGTTGGCAGGACGAGCGGAACCGTCCTTCCCGCTCGTGATCGAGGTCGTCACGATCTCCGTGCCGACGGTCCGCGACCCGGGATCGCCCGCGTCCCGGTGAATGTCCATGGCGTACGAGACATGCACGTCACCGGTGAGCACCATGAGGTTCTCGACGCGGGCGGCCTCCGCTCCGGCGAGGACCCGCTCGCGCGAGGCGGGGTATCCGTCCCAGGAGTCCATGGAGAGCGTGGTGTTGCCGGCGGCGGGGTTGTTGCGGCGGGCGAAGGTGACCTGCTGGGGGACGACGTTCCACAGGGCCCGGGAGCGGCGCCAGCCGTCGGTGAGCCAGCGCTCCTGCGTGAGGCCGGGCAGTGTCTGGGAAGCGGCCTCGGACTCGGGGGTCGGGGACTTCCAGCCGTCGCCGTTGGCCTGGTTCGTGCGGTACTGGCGGGTGTCGAGGATGTCGAACTGGGCGAGCCGGCCCCAGTGCAGGCGCCGGTAGAGCCGCATGTCGGGGCCGTCGGGGCGCTGGGGGCGGCGCAGCGGCTGGTTCTCCCAGTAGGCGCGGTACGCGGAGGCGCGGCGCAGCAGGAACTCCTCGGGCGGCACGTCGTTCTCGGGGGTGTCGCCGGCGTAGTTGTTCTCGGTCTCGTGGTCGTCCCAGGTGACGACGAAGGGGTGCGCGGCGTGCGCGGCGCGCAGATCGGGGTCGGACTTGTAGAGGGCGTACCGCAGGCGGTAGTCCTCCAGCGTCATCGTCTCGCGGTTGAAGACGGCGGGCAGGACGCGGTCGGTGTACTTGCGGGCGCCGCCCGCGGAGTTCACGGCGTACTCGTAGAGGTAGTCGCCGAGGTGGAAGACGACGTCGACGTCGTCCTGGGCGAGGTGGCGGTACGCGGTGAAGTAGCCGTCGTGGTACGCCTGGCAGGAGACGGCGGCGAGGGTCAGCGCGGCGGCCCGGCCCGCCGCGGCGGGGGCGGTGCGGGTGCGGCCGGTCTCGCTCGTCCAGTCGCCGGCGCGGAAGCGGTAGTAGTAGACGCGACCGGGCGCGAGGTGTTCGACCTCGACGTGCACGGCGTGGTCGAACTCGGGGTGCGCGGTGGCGGTGCCGCGCCGCACGACCTGGCGGAACCGCTCGTCGTGGGCCAGCTCCCAGCGGACCTCGACGCGCTCGGCGGGCAGCCCGCCGCCGGGTTCGTACGGGGCGGGGGCGAGCCGGGTCCACAGGAGCACGGAGTCCGGGAGCGGGTCGCCGGACGCCACGCCGAGGGTGAACGGGTCGTCGGTGATTCTGCGGGCGTCGAGCTCGGCGGCGGCCGCGGCGCCGGCGGCCGGCAGGTTCACGGCGAAGGCGAGCGCGGCGGCGGCGCCGGTGACGGTGAGGAAGCGGCGGCGGCCCAAGTGGCGGGCGGCGGCGCGGAGTTCGGATGTGTGCTGCGGTACGTACGAGCCTTCGTGCGACATGTGCCCTCCCCTGGCGGCCGGCCGGCGCCGGCGTCAAGGGAGATTGGAGTGGCCCGGGACGAAGCCGGGACGACGCTGCACTGTCGCGGACACGACAGCCACATGTCGGATGGGTGATGTCCACGTGGCGGTACGACCCGTACGCTGCGGCCCCATGAACGATTCGCACCTCACCGCGCCGCGCACCGCCGTCGTCACCGGAGCCGGGTCCGGTATCGGCCGGGCCGTGGCCCTGGAACTGCTGCGGAACGGCTGGCGGGTGGCCCTCGCGGGCCGGCGCGTGGAGACCCTGGAGGAGACGGCGGGGCTCGCGCCCGGCACCGAGTCCCTCGCGGTCCGCACCGACGTGTCGGACCCCGGCGCCGTGGCCGCGCTCTTCGCGGCCGTGCGGGAGCGCTTCGGGCGGCTCGATCTGCTCTTCAACAACGCGGGGACGTTCGGCCCCGGCGGCGTGCCCGTCGAGGACCTCGACTACGACGCGTGGCGGCATGTCGTCGACACGAACCTCAACGGGGCGTTCCTGTGCGCTCAGGCGGCGTTCCGTCAGATGAAGGAGCAGGACCCGCAGGGCGGCCGGATCATCAACAACGGCTCCATCTCGGCGCACGCGCCCCGGCCGCACTCGGTCGCGTACACGACGACGAAGCACGCGCTGACCGGCCTCACCAAGTCCCTCTCCCTGGACGGCCGCCCGTACCGGATCGCCGTCGGCCAGATCGACATCGGCAACGCGGCGACGGACATGACCGAGCGCATGCAGAGCGGGATCCTGCAGGCGAACGGGACGCTGGCCGCGGAGCCCGTGATGGACGTCACGGACGTGGCCCGCACCGTCCGCCACATGGCCGAACTCCCCCTCGACGCGAACATCCAGTCGGCCACGATCCTGGCCACGAACATGCCGTACGTGGGCCGCGGCTGACCGCCATCCGGCGGTAGCCCCTGGGGCGCACGAAGTGCGCCTTCAGGGGCGCGGGGAACTGCGCGAGAAGCCCCACCGCCCCGCAGCCGGCGACGATCCGCAACCAACAACGGCGCGACCCCAAGGCCTCCGCCCCGCTCCAAAAATCGCCGGAACCAATGCGCGGGTCCAAGAGAGAATGCGCCGTATGACAGACGTGCTGCGCTACACCGCCTTCGCCACCACCCCCGCCGGAGGCAACCCCGCCGGCGTCGTCCTCGACGCCACCGGCCTCTTCGACGACGACATGCTCAAGATCGCCGCCGACCTGAACTACAGCGAGTCCGCCTTCGTGACCCCGGCGGAATCCGGTACGGGCCACACCGTCCGCTACTTCAGCCCCCGCGCCGAGGTCCCGTTCTGCGGCCACGCGACGGTCGCCACGGCGGTCGCCCTCGCGGAGCGCCACGGCACCGGCGACTACCTCTTCCACACCCGGGCCGGCGAGGTCCCCGTCAGCGTCCACGAAGACGGCGGCACCCTGCGCGCCACGCTCACCAGCGTCACCCCGCACACGGAGGACATCACCCCGGCCGACCTGACGGAGGCACTCGCCGCGCTCGACTGGCCGGCCACCGACCTGGACCCGGCGCTCCCGCCCCGGATCGCGTACGCCGGCGCCCGCCACCTGGTCCTCGCCGCGGCCGGCCGCGAACGCCTCGCCGACCTCTCCTACGACTTCGACCGGCTCGCGGCGCTGATGCACCGCCTGGACCTGACGACCGTACAACTGGTCTGGCGGGAGGCGGAGTTCACGTTCCACGTACGGGACCCGTTCCCCGTGGGCGGGGTCGTCGAGGACCCGGCGACGGGCGCGGCGGCCGCCGCGTTCGGCGCGTACGCGCGTGAGCTGGGCCTGGTGCCGGACGAGGCCGAGCTGACCCTCTACCAGGGCGCGGACATGGGCCGTCCCGGCGAGCTCACGGTGACGCTGCGGGCGGGCGACCCGCGCGTCCGGGTGAGCGGCACGGCGGTCCCGATCCCCTGACCTCGCCGGACCGGCGCGCGGACGGTACGCGGTTCAGGCCTGACCGGTCTCGAACCGCGTGACCTTCCCGCCGTCGACGTCGAAGCGCCACGCGGTCCGCATCTCGCCCCACGTGTCGTTGCGGTACCGGGCGACGAGGCCGCGGCCGCCCGCGGTCTCCTTCTCGACCTCCATGTGGCCGTGGGAGTCGAAGATCTCGCGGGACGTCCAGTCCTCGAGGTCGCGCTCACTGCCGTCGTCGGCCATGGTCGCGCCGGGCGCGAGCGCGGCGCGGAAGGCGTCCCGGTCGTGGGAGTTGAGCGCGGTGACGAAGGCGCGGACCGCGGGGTCGCTGAGCTTGGCTGTCTGGATGGGCATGGGCCCAGGCTGGCACCGGCCCCGGCACCCCGCCACCCGGCCCGTCCACCCGGCCGTCCACCCGGCCACGCATGCGGCCCGCCACCCGAACGGGCCCCGTACACATGGTGCGGGGCCCGCTGCCGACGGACCGTGGAGACATGACCTGCACACGATTCCGTACGTCCTGCACCCCCCGTTCGAACCGCGTCGACGTGGGCCTGCTCGCACTGCGCCTGGGCACCGGCGGTGTCCTCGCCGCGCACGGCGCGCAGAAACTGCTCGGCTGGTTCGGCGGCGGCGGCCTGTCCGGCACGGCCGCCGCGATGGAGTCCATGGGCTACAGCCCGCCCAAGGCCAGCGCGCTCGCGGCCGGGCTCGGCGAGGCGGGCGGCGGCGTACTGCTCGCCCTGGGCCTCGCGACTCCGGTGGCCGGCGCCGCCGCGGCCGGGACCATGGCGGGCGCCGCCGCGGTCCACGCGCCGAACGGGTTCTTCGCGATGGGCGGCGGCTACGAGTACCCCGCCTTCCTCGGCTTCGTCGCGGCGGGCCTCGCCGTGACCGGACCGGGCCGCTACTCCCTCGACCGCGCCTTCGCGGGCGTCCTCGACCGGCCCTGGATGGTGCCGGCGGCGCTCGTCGGGGCCGGGGCGGCGGCCCTCGCGGTGGTCGGCTCGCGCAACAAGCGGGTGGCCGATCCGGCGGAGGGCGAGACCGGCGAGGAGTGACCCGGTCCTGCCACCGCCCCCGTCCGCCTACCCTCGTCCCATGACCGACGACGAACTGTGGGCGAACATCGGCCGGCTGCGCGCCTGGCTCGACGACGCCAGTGAACAGCCGCCCAGGGAAGCCCTGTTGCTGCGCGTGCTGAAGCTGTCGGAGGAGGTCGGCGAGGTCTCCGAGGCGGTCATCGGGGCGATCGGCCAGAACCCGCGCAAGGGCCACAGCCACACCTGGCAGGACGTCGAGTCGGAGCTCTGCGACGTCGTCGTGACGGCCCTGGTCGCCCTGAGCACCGTCACCCCCGACGCCCGCGCGCGGCTCTCCGCGCATGTCGCAGGCGTCGCCGAACGCTCCTTGGGCACGGCCCGGGACACGGCCTAGGCTCGGGCCGCATGATCGTATGGCTGAACGGAACGTTCGGGGCGGGCAAGACGACAACGTCCGAAGAACTGATCGAACTGCTCCCCGACGCCCGGGTTGGAAGGAGCTCGCCGCGGGCTTCGCTGCCGCCGCGATCCCCGTACGCCACTACGTGCTGCACGCCGACTCCGCGACGCTGCGCGAGCGGATCCTCGGGGACACCGAGGAGATCCGGGGCTGGCGCCTGGACCACGTCGAGCCGTACGCGGAGGCGTTCGACGGCTGGCTGTCCCGGGCGGCGGCGGTCGTGCCGACGACGGGACGACCGCCGGCCGAGGTCGCGGGCTGGATCGCCGAGGACGTACGGCGGGCTGCGCACAGCCCCTGACCGGTGGTGCGCAGCCCCTGGTTAGGGTGTCCCGGGATCACGAAGCACAGGGGGCGGATCATGCAGGAAACGCAGGAAACACAGGGGACACCGGGGACCCGGGACACCACCGGGTTCGTCACGGCGGTCAGCAGCAACGGCGCGTACTCCTTCACCAAGCCGAACCGGGACAGCATCACGCTGCTCGCCGGGCTCGGCGTCGAGGGTGACGTGCACGCGGGCGTCACGGTCAAGCACCGTTCCCGGGTGCGCCAGGACCCGACGCAGCCGAACCTTCGGCAGGTGCACCTGATGCACGAGGAGCTGTTCGCGGAGGTCGCGGGCGAGGGCTTCACGGTCCGCCCCGGCGACCTCGGGGAGAACGTCACGACACGCGGCCTGGACCTCCTGGCCCTGCCGACCGGGACGCTGCTGCACCTGGGGGACGGCGGCGCGGTGATCGAGATCACGGGGCTGCGCAATCCGTGCGTGCAGATCGACACGTTCCAGGACGGTCTGCTCAAGCAGTGTGTCGGCCGGGACGAGGAGACGGGCGCCGTGATCCGCAAGGCGGGGATCATGAGCGTGGTCCGCGAGGGCGGCGTCGTACGCCCCGGCGACACGATCCGCGTGGAGCTGCCGCAGGGCCCGCACAGGCCCCTGGAAAAGGTCTGACGCGCCTGACGCGTCAGGGGGACGGGCCTCGTCGGCCGCCGTCGAGGCGGCCACGAGGTGAACCAGGTGAACGACTACCATCGCCGCCATGACTGACAGGCGCCGCACGACCGAACCGCCCCGCCTGGGCGTGGCCATCATCACGATGGGCAACCGCCCCGACGACGTGGCCGCCCTCCTCGACTCGGTCGCCAAGCAGGGCGTCGCCCCGGCGCGCGTCGTCCTGATCGGCAACGGCACGGTGCTGCCCGCCTACGACACGTACCCCTTCGAGGTCACGACGGTCGAGCTGGACGACAACCTGGGCTGCCCCGGCGGCCGCAACGTCGCCCTGGCCCGGCTGCGCGCGTTCGGCGACGTCGACGTGGCCGTCGAACTGGACGACGACGGTCTCCTCGTCGACGCGGACGTCTTCGGCACGATCCAGGAGCTGTACGCGTCCGACCCGCGCCTGGGCATCGTCGGTTTCCGGATCGCCGACGAGCACGGGGAGACGCAGCGCCGGCACGTGCCGCGGCTGCGCGCGAAGGACCCGATGCGCCGCGGCCTCGTCACGTCCTTCCTCGGCGGCGGCCACGCCTTCTCCATGGACATGCTCGCCGAGACGGGCGACTGGCCCGCCGACTTCTTCTTCACGCACGAGGAGACGGACCTGGCGTGGCGCGCCCTGGACGCGAACTGGAAGGTCCTCTACGAACCCTCCCTCCTGCTCCAGCACCCCAAGACCTCCCCCGCCCGCCACGCCGTCTACCACCGCATGACGGCCCGCAACCGCGTCTGGCTGGCCCGCCGCCGCCTCCCCCTCCCCCTGATCCCCCTCTACCTGACCACCTGGACCCTCCTCACCCTGGCCCGCACCCGCTCCGTCGGCGGCCTGCGCGCGTGGGCGGCGGGCTTCGTGGAGGGCGTCCGCACCTCGGCGGGCGAGCGGAAGCCGATGCGGTGGCGCACGGTATGGCGCATGACCCGCCTGGGCCGGCCCCCGCTGATCTGACCCCGCATCCCTCCCCCACCTGTCGTCAGACTGTCAGGGCGACGGCATTCCCGGCTCCGCGAGGCCGCTCTCGTACGCGATGATGACCAGCTGGGCGCGGTCCCGGGCCCGCAGCTTCGTGAGCAGGCTGCTCACATGGGTCTTGACCGTCGGCAGGCTGATCACGAGGCGCTCTCCGATCTCCGCGTTCGAGAGCCCGTTGGCGATCAGCACCAGGACCTCCTGCTCCCGCTTGGTGAGGCCGACGAGACGGGGTTCCGGGCCGGGCGCGGCGGGGGTACGTGAGAAGTTCGCAATAAGGCGGCGGGTGACCGTCGGGGCGAGCACGCTCTCGCCGGTGGCGATCACGCGGATCCCGTTGACCAGTTCGGCGGGCGAGGCGTCCTTCAGCAGGAAGCCGCTCGCCCCCGCCTGAAGCGCCGGGTACACGTACTCGTCCATGTCGAACATCGTCAGGACGAGCACCCGCACCTGCGACAGCGTCGCGTCGGCGCAGATCTGCCGGGTCGCGGCGATGCCGTCGAGGACGGGCATCCGCAGGTCCATCAGCACGACATCGGGCCGCAGTTCACGGGCGAGCCGCACGGCCGTGGCCCCGTCTCCCGCCTCGCCGACCGCAGCCATGTCGGGGGTCGAGTCGACGAGGACCCGGAAACTCCCGCGCAACAGGGCCTGATCGTCGGCGATGAGTACCCGTACGGCCTCGCCCATGCCGTGCTCCTCGTTCCTCGCCTGCCGCGCGTCGGTGACCGGGTGCCTGGGCGGCCGATCCTATGCGCGCCCGCGCCGGGGCCAGGCTGCCGGCAGCACCGGGCGGGCGGGGCCCACGGGCATGGGACGAGCGCCCCAGCCACGTCCCGTCACGCGTCCCACCGCCGGTGGCGCGCGTAGCCGAGGGCGAGGGCCGCCGCCGTCCACGCGAGCAGGACGAGGCAGCCGCGCAGGGCGTCGTCGGAGCCGACAGTGAGCATCTGGATGCCGGCGCGGTCGGGGAAGTACCGGGCGAGTTCCTTCGTCGCTCCGATGACGGAAAGGATCTGCGTACCGGCGAGCACGAGGGGGAGCAGGACGGCCAGGGGCAGAACGGCGCTGCGGGCGGCGGCAGCGACTCCGGTGGCGAACAGGCTCATCAGGGTGAGGTAGAGGACCGCTCCGGCGAGGGCGCGCGGTACGCCGTCGGCGCCGATGGACGCGCCGTGCGGTCCGAGGGCGGCCTGGGTGACGAGGTAGCCCACGACGGTGACGGGGATCGCGACGAGCAGCGCGGCGGTCGCGGTGACGGCGAGTTTCGCCGTGTAGAGGCGGCCGCGCCGGGGCACGGCGAGCAGCGAGACGCGCATCATGCCGGAGCTGTACTCGGTGCTGACGACGAGGACCCCGAACACGATCAGGGCGAGCTGTCCGTACAGGATGCCGTCCAGGCCTGCTTGTTGGGCGGTGAAGCCGTCGCGGAGCATGCCGCTGTCGGACTCGATGGCGGACTTCGCCGACCAGCCGTCGAGCGCGGCGATCAGCACGCTGAGCGGGACGAACAGCAGGAGTGCGAGGCAGGTGGCGCGGACGGCCCGCACTTTGGTGAACTCGGCCCGTACGGCCGCGACGGTCTCAGACACGGGTGCCCCCCGGTGCGGCGTGGTCCCTCGCGACGAGCGCGAGGAAGGTCTCCTCCAGGGAACCGGTGTGGGTGCTGAGTTCGTCGAGGACGAGTCCGGCCGCGGCGGCGGTCCTGCTGACCTCTGCGGCACAGAGGCCGGACACTTCGAGACTGCCGTCGGGCGCGGTGGCGAGTGTCGCGCCCTTGCTCCTCAACTCCTCGCCCAGGCGCACGGGTTCGGGGGCACGCACGCGCACGTACGAGCGTCCGTGCCGCGCGATGAAGTCCGCCATGCCGGTGTCCGCGAGGAGCCGGCCCCGGTCGATGACGATCAGGTGGTCGGCGACCATGGACATCTCCGTCATGAGATGGCTGGAGACGAGAACGGTGCGGCCCTCGGCGGCTTTCGCGCGCAGCAGTTCGCGCAGCCGGCGGATGCCTTCGGCGTCGAGGCCGTTGACCGGTTCGTCCAGGATCAGGACGGGTGGGTCGCCGAGCAGGGCGGCGGCGAGCCCGAGTCGCTGTCCCATGCCGAGCGAGTACGTGCCCACGCGGCGCCGCGCGGCATCGGTGAGACCGACCGCCTCCAGGACCTCGTCGGCGCGGCGCAGCGGGATCCGGTTGCTCCGGGCCAGCCAGCGCAGATGGTCGAGGGCGGTCAGCGCGCGGTGCGGCGCCGAGGTCTCCAGTAGCGCGCCGACGTGCCGGATCGGGTCGCGCAGGTCGCGGTAGGCGTGGCCGCCGATGCGCGCGGTGCCCTCGTCGGGCCGGGTCAGGGCCACCGTCATGCGCAGCGTGGTGGATTTGCCGGCCCCGTTGGGCCCGAGGAATCCGGTGACGGTGCCGGGTCGCACCGTGAAGGTGAGTCCGCCGACGACGGTGCGGTCCCCGTAGCGCTTGGTCAGGTTCAAGGCTTCGATCACACCGCAAGTCTCACGGGGCGGCCCCTTCGGGCACATCGGTCCCGGGACGGGAAGCGCGCCGGGGTCCGGGCCCGCGGACCCATACCTGAGTATGAGGCCGTTTCAGGACAGCCGGCGGCGGGGTGGGGCCGGTGCCGCGGTCGGCTCAGTACGGGAGGGAGGCCTCGACCCGGAATCCGCCGCCGCTGCTCGGGCCGGCGCTGAGGCTTCCGCCGTGCGCGGCGGCCCGTTCGCGCATGCCGACGAGACCGAGTCCGCCGCCGGGAACCGCGGGCCGGTGCCCGGGCCCCGGCGGCGGTCCGTCGTCGCTGACCTGGAGGTCCAACACGTCGTCCGCGCAGGTGAGTCGGACGCGGCAGGCGGTTGGCGCAGCGTGCTTGACGACGTTGGTGAGCGCTTCCTGCACGATCCGGTACGCGGAGGAGGCCACCCCGTCCGGGGGCGGCTGCGGGCAGTGCACGGCCAGCTCGACCCGTACGCCCGCGGCTTTCGCGGTCGCCGCGAGGGCAGGCAGGTCGGCGAGCCCGGGAACCGGTCGCAGGTCCTGGGAACCGGGCTCCGGGCCGTCGTCGTCGCTGCGCAGCAGTTTGAGGGTGGACCGCATGTCGCGCAGTGCCTTGCGGCTGACGTCCTCGATCACGATCAGTGCCTCCCGCGCCTCGCCGGGGCGGGTGTCGACGACGTGGTTGGCGATGCCGGCCTTGACCGCGATGAGGCCCACGCTGTGGGTGACGACGTCGTGGATGTCCCGGGCGATGCGCAGGCGTTCCTCCATCTTGGCCCGCTCCGCTGCCTGCTCGATGACGCGCTGGAGCCCGGCCCGCCGCTCCCCGACGGCCGACCCCGCGGCCCAGGTCGCGCCGAGGACGAGCAGCCCGAACACGCCTTGCACGGCACTGGTTCCGCCGGGGTAGCGGCTGCCGCCCGTCATGGTCAGCAGGCCCGCCCCCGCCACGCACACGCTGCCCACGACGACGGCCGAACGGCCCGGCCGCCGCCGGGACACGGCGACCGGGTAGAGCGCGTAGGCGGCGGCGAGGAAGGGGACGGGACCGAGCCCGCACACCAGTGCCGTGCAGGCGGCGACCAGCACGAACCCGAAGACCGGCGCGGGCCACAGGCGGCGCGCGGCCAGGGGGAGCGTGACGGCGAGGGACAGCGCCCACGCGACACCGCCGCTCGCGGCCGCACCCTCGGACACGGGGCGCAGCGGCGCCAGTTGGCACAGCAGCAGGAACCCGATCGCGGCCGGGACATCCAGCAGGACCAGGCGCCGATCACGGATTTCGACCATGCCGCGAACGTATGCGCCCGCCGGTCCGGGCGTCCATCGGCCGTGATGGCCCGCGGCCGGCGTGGTTGCGGACCGCCTGCGCGGCGGAGCGGGGAGTGAGGGGCAGACGAGTCGGGCTGTACGCCGGGTTCTGTTCCCCGAGACCTCGCGGTCGTCGGGGTGACGGCCATCCATCTAGGGCCGGCGTTGCCGCCGGCCTCGTGCGGTCTACCCGCGGACATCGGGCGGGCAGCCCTCGATCGTCCGCGCAGAGCCACCGAGGTGGCTCCTCTTGACCTTGCTCCAGGTGGGGTTTACCTAGCCGCCTGAGTCACCTCAGGCGCTGGTGGTCTCTTACACCACCGTTTCACCCTTACCGGCGGCCGAAGCCTCCGGCGGTCTGTTTTCTGTGGCACTGTCCCGCGGGTCACCCCGGGTGGCCGTTAGCCACCACCTTGCCCTGTGGAGCCCGGACGTTCCTCGGGAGGTTCCTGGTGGAACCCCACGCGGCCGCCCGCCCGGCTCGTCTGCCGTGCGGGCCATCTTACCCGGCCCTAGGGACGCAGGGCCGCCGTGCCCGTGGCCCAGGCGCCGGTCAGGTCGGCGCCGGGTGGAAAGCGGCCGTGGATCTCCAGGGTCACCATGCCGTGCGCGAACGCCCACACCGCCCGGGCCCGGTCCGCGTCGCCGCCGCAGGCCCGCACGAGGGGGGCCGCCGCGCGCTCCTCCAGGCCCTCGGGCAGGGCGTGCCGGGGCAGGGGGCGCTCCGTGGCGAGGCTGTAGAGGTGGGGGTGGGCCAGGGCGTGGTCGCGGTAGGCGGAGGCGAGGGCGGCGAGGGAGCCTGGGCCCGTGCGCTCCGCCTCCTCGCAGGCCTCCGCCGACTCCGTGAGCAGTTGCGCGACGAGTTCGGCCTCGACGGCCTGCTTGTCGGGGAAGTGCTTGTAGAGGGAAGGGGCCTTGATGCCCAGGCGGTCGGCCAGGGCGCGCATGGTGAGGGCCTGCGGGCCGGACTCCTCCAGCAGGGCGCGGGCCTCGGCGGCGATCTCCGTGGCGCGGGGCGTGAGCCGCCGGCCTTCCTTGAGGTCAGGCACGCTGGAAGCCCTCCTTGGTCCGCAGTCCGTAGCCGAAGGCGCGATCGTACGAGATGTGGGCGAGCCAGCCGCACAGGCCCGCGAAGAGCGGTGCCCACTGGATGATCGGCAGCACCGTGTACGTGACCATGAGGGCGAGCGGGATCAGGGCGCGGTGGGCCGTGTTGTAGTACGGCACCGCCCGGGGCTGGAGCTGCCCCTTCTTCAGGTTCAGGCGGTGCGCCTCGCCCGCGCCGACGACGAACGTGAAGTCGGGGGCGATGAAGAAGGCGAAGCCCAGGAGGCCCGCGATCCAGCCGTGGTTCACCGCCTCCAGGACCGTGAAGGCCGACCAGAAGAGGGCCCCGGCCAGCCACGCGACCCGGCGGATCGTCGTGGAGGGGGTGGTGGCGGTGGGTGCGGTCGTGCTCATGAGGACCTCCCGGTGCGGGGCTACGAGACAAAACGAGGCGAGGTGAGGTGAGTCAGGGGCTAACGGTGTTAGCTTCCTTGTTCACGACCGTACGGCTAACAGCGTTAGCCGTCAAGCTTTCGGGCGCCCCGGACACCGCAGCCCGCCCCGCCCGCTTGACCCTCACGCGACGTCAACGTTTCTACTGAAGGCATGCGGATCGGAGAGCTGGCCGCGATCGTCGGCGTCACCACGCGGGCGGTCCGGCACTACCACCACCAGGGGCTGTTGCCCGAGCCCGAGCGGCGGCCCAACGGCTATCGGGAGTACACGCTGCGGCACGCCGTCGAGCTGGCGCGCATCCGGCGGCTGACCGAGCTGGGGCTCGGCCTCACCGAAGTGCGGGACGTGCTCGCCGACGACGCGGGGCGCGATCTCGTCGAGGTGCTGGCCGAGCTGGACGCCGACCTGGCCCGGCAGGAGGCGGCGATCCATGAGCGGCGGGCCCGGCTGCGGCAACTGCTGGCCGGCGCCGAGGAGGGGGCATTGCCGGACGACGGGTTCGTTTCGGCCGAACTTGCCGCTTTTCTGGGCGAGTTGGGAGAGATCGAGGATGACTCGCCGATGGCCGTGAAGGATCGGGAGATGTTGACCTTGATCGATGCGACCGCTCCGCCGGAGGCCCGCGCGGAGCTGATGACGTCGCTGGCCGGGGCGTTCGCCGCGCCGGGGGCGGCGGACGCGGCCCGTGCGGTCTACGCGCGGCTCGACGCGCTCGCCGACGCGGCACCGGACGATCCCCGCGTCGCGGAGGCGGCCCGCGCCCTGGCGGCGTGGCTGCCGGCCGACCTGCCGACGCCGGACGGGACGGACAGGACGGACAGGGCGGACGGGCCGGACAGGACGGGGCGGCCCGCGCTGTTCGACGCGTTCCTCGCCGACTTCTCCCCCGCCCAGGCGGAGGCGGTCCGGCTGGCCGTGCGCCTGGCCACGGAAGGGGGCGCGACATGAGGCGCGGCATGAGGCGCGGCATGAGGCGCGGCATGCGCCGCGGCGCGTTGCGGGCGGTGCTGCCGGAGCCCGTGCGGCGGATGGCGGGGCACGAGATGCGGGTGTTCGCGAGTTTCGGGATGTGGGCGGCGCGGCGCCGGCACGGGGTTCCGGCGGGGGCGAGCGCGTTCCCGTACGCCAGGGGGCAGGCCCTGATGATGTACGCGTTCGCGTTCGTGTGCGCCGTGGAGACGTTCGGGATGTGGGCGCTGCTGCGGGACTATCCGGTGCTGCACCGGGTGACGCTGGTGCTGGACGTGTACACGGTGGTGATGGTGCTGGGGCTGCACGCGGCGTCGGTGACGCGGCCGCACGTGGTGACGCGCGAGGCGCTGCGGGTGCGGCGCGGGGCCCATGTGGACCTGCGGATCCCGGTGGAGCGGATCGCGGAGGTGCGCCGCGAGAACCGGTTCACGCACACCCCGCGCGAGGGCGAGCTGAACCTGGACGTGGGCGCGCAGACGACCCTCACGATCGAACTCGCCGAGCCCGTGCGGCACATGACGCTGCTCGGCCGGCCGAAGGAGATCAGCGTGGTGCGGCTGCACGCCGAGGACCCGGACCGGCTGGCCCGCGCCCTGGACAAGGTCAGGCGGGGGCGAACTCGACCTTCGCCCGCCCTGGATCGGCCTGTGTGAGCCGCACCCGTAGCCGCTCCCCCAGCGGCAGCGCCGACGTGCCGCCCGCGATCCGGGCGACGACCGCGGGGTCGGTCAACTGCACGGTGCCCACGGCCGGTTCGCGTTCCTTGATATCCACGACGCAGGCGTCGAAGAACTCCCCGACGCGGTGCTGCAGCAGCGCCGCCTCCACGAGGTCGACGCTCTCGCGCTCCACGGTGTTGCCGCGCCGGGTGCCCTCGGCCATCTCCTTGGGCAGGGCGGGCAGCGCCTCGGTGACCCAGCCGGGCGGGGACTGCCCGGCGCTCGCGGCCAGGCACAGTTCTGAGGCGTAGCGGTCGACGAGGCGGCGCAGCGGGGCGGTGCAGTGGGTGTAGGGGGCGGCGACGGCGGCGTGCGTGCTGAGTTCGGGCAGGTCGCCGCCGCTGAACGCGGTGTATCCGGCGCCGCGCAGCAGGGTCGTGCACTCCTGGAGGAACGCGGCGTGGTGCGGGACGCGCGGGTCGAGGGAGCGGACCAGGTCCGAGTACGAGACGTGGTGCGGCCAGTCGATGTGCAGGGCCTTCGCGGTGCGGCGCAGCCGGCCGACGGCGCCGTCGGGGGCCGGGGGCAGGGTGCGCAGGACGCCGGTGCCGGCGGCGAGCATCAGGTCGGCGCCGGCCATGCCGGTGAGCAGGGAGATCTGCGCGTTCCAGGAGTCGGCCGGGAGCGGGGCGCGGTAGGCGAGTTCGTACGTGCCGTCGGCGGCGACGATCTCCTGCTCGGGGACGTCGAGGGAGATGCCGCCGCGCTCGATCTCCAGGGCCTCGCGGAGCCGGCCGATGTCGGCGAGCAGGGCGACCGCCTCCTCGGCGCTGCCGTCGTCGATGGACCGCTGCACGCCCTCGTAGTCGAGTCGGGCGCGGCTGCGGACGAGGGCGCGGACGACGTCGGTGGTCTCGGTGCGGCCGTCCGCGTCGAGGTCGATCGTCCACAGGACGGCGGGGCGGGTCTGGTCGGGCAGCAGGCTGGCGGCGCCCTCGCTGAGCACGGCGGGGTGCAGCGGGACGCGCTCGTCGGGGAAGTAGAGGGTGGTGACGCGACGGTGGGCCTCGGCGTCGACGGCGCCGCCGGGCCGGACGAACGCGGCGACGTCGGCGATCGCGTACCGCACCCGGAAGCCGCCGCCGGGCCTGCGGGACAGGTGCATCGCCTGGTCGAGGTCGACGGAGCCCGGCGGGTCGATGGTGAAGAACGGGATCGCGGTCTCGTCGCGGGTCGGCAGCCCGGGCGGATCGGCGGCGGCCCGCTCGGCCTCGGCGAGCACGGCGTCCGGGAACGCCCCGGGCACGTCCAGCGTCGTACGCAGCTCGCGCAGCAGGGCACCGAGTCGCGCCTGCGCTGCGCCGGTCACACGGAGATGGCGACGGGGCATGCATCGAGCGTAGGGCCCTCCGGGCGGGGCGGCATTGTGTGGCTCGGGGTGGGTGGGTGCGGGGGGCGCCTCTTCGTCTGCGGGGTGCAGGTAGTTGGGCGGGTGCGGGTGCGTCGTGGCTGGTCGCGCAGTTCCCCGCGCCCCTGAAAAAGGCTTGCGGCTTCGCCGCGCGCCTTCAGGGGCGATGCCGGGTCCGGCTGACAGGGCTCGGCGGTACGGGGCAAGGTGGGCGCCTGAGCACCGTGGGCGTCACAGGGGAGAGGCAGCGGCATGGCGTCGAGCGTCGAGTACGTCCGTTATCGCATCGCACCGGACCGGCAGAAGGAGTTCGAGGACGCGTACCGGACGGCGGCCGCGTCGCTCGCCGCCGCCCCCGAGTGCCTCGACTACGAGCTGACCCACTGCGTGGAGGAGCCGGAGCGGTACGTGCTGCGGATCCGGTGGAGCTCCGTCGAGGACCATCTGCGGGGCTTTCGCGAGGGCCCGCACTTCCCGGCGTTCCTCGACGCCGTACGCCCGTACGTCGAGTCGATCGAGGAGATGCGGCACTACGAGCCGACGGACGTCGCCGGTACCGGGGGCCGCACGCCCAGCATCTTCGCGTGGGCGGGCGGCGCCGAGGCGTTCGGCCGGCTGACCGAGGTGTTCTACGGGCACGTCGTGCGCGACCCGCTCCTCGAACCCGTCTTCGCGGGGATGGACTCCGGGCATCCGCAGCACGTGGCGCTGTGGCTGGCGGAGGTCTTCGGCGGCCCGTCCCGGTACACGGACGAGCGCGGCGGGCATCCGCACATGGCGCGGCGGCATCTGGGCCGCGGCATCACCGAGGCGCAGCGCCGCCGCTGGGTGGACCTGCTGCTGGACTCCGCCGACGAGGTGGGGCTGCCGTCCGACCCCGAGTTCCGTGCCGTGTTCGTCTACTACATCGAGTGGGGCACGCGGATGGCGCTGGTCTACTCGGGCGAGAACCCGCCGCCGGTCGACGCGGCGGACGTGCCGCGCTGGAGCTGGGGCCAGACGCCGCCCTGGGAGCCGACCACGACCACGGGCTGAACAGAGGCGGAGGCGGGGGCGCGCGGGCCGTACCCTGGGCGGTCGAGATCGGACCGCCCGATGAACCGCCGTACGAACCGCCGCGAGATCCGCTGTTTGAGGAGTGCCCGTGCTTGTGCTGTTGCCGCCGTCGGAGGGTAAGGCCGCTTCCGGGCGCGGGGCGCCGCTGAAGCCGGAGGGGCTGAGCCTGCCGGGGCTCGCCGCGGCGCGGGCGGCCGTGCTCGGCGAACTGGTCGAGCTGTGCGCCGCCGACGAGGAGAAGGCGCGCAAGGTGCTCGGCCTGAGCGAGGGGCTGCGCGGCGAGATCGCGAAGAACGTGGAGCTGCGCACCGCCGGTGCCCGTCCCGCCGGGGAGATCTACACCGGGGTGCTCTACGACGCTCTGGACCTGGCCTCGCTCGACGCGGCGGCGAAGAAGCGGGCGGCGCGCTCGCTGCTGGTGTTCTCCGGGCTGTGGGGCGCGGTGCGGGTGACGGACCGGATTCCGTCGTACCGCTGTTCGATGGGCGTGAAGCTGCCGGGCCTCGGCGCGCTGGGCGCGTACTGGCGGACGCCGATGGCCGAGGTCATGCCGGAGGCGGCGGGCGAGGGCCTGGTGCTGGACCTGCGGTCGGCGGCGTACGGGAGCGCGTGGAAGCCGAAGGGTGAGCTCGCGGGGCGGACGGCGACGGTCCGGGTGCTGCACGCGCCGACCCGCAAGGTGGTCAGCCACTTCAACAAGGCGACGAAGGGCCGCATCGTACGGTCGCTGCTCGCGTCCGGCGTCGCCCCGGCGGGGCCCGCGGAACTGGTCGACGTGCTGCGCGAGCTGGGCTACGTGGTGGAGGTCGAGGCGCCCGCGAAGGCCGGGCGGCCGTGGAGCCTGGACGTCCTGGTCGACGAGATCCACTGACACCCCTCCTCACTCGCGTTGCAGCATGCGCAATGGGCTTTGCGCATGCTGCGGCGGGCGCGGCAGGATGTCCCCATGACCTCCTCCTCCGTGCTTGACCTCGCCCCCGTCGTCCCCGTCGTCGTCGTCGAGGACGCCGCCGACGCCGTACCCCTCGCGCGGGCGCTCGTCGCGGGCGGCCTGCCCGCGAGCGAGGTGTCCCGGCGCACGCCCGCCCCGGGCGACGCGAACCGCGCGACCGCGGTCGCCGTGCCGGACGCGGGCGGGGGCGCCGGGCCCCGGTTCGCGGCGGCGT
>NZ_JBHYTK010000168.1:0-17656 GCF_042749255.1 Streptomyces sp. NPDC059524
TCGGACGCCCACTCGGCCCCGCTCGAGTGCGCCCGCGGCCGGTTCATGGTCTCGGGGGCGGCCGGGGGCCCCGGCGACCGGAGCCGCGCCCGGCGCCTCGGGTTGCCAGAAGTTCTCCTCCACGGCGGCGGGCGCCGCCGGTCCGGGCACGGGCGGCACGGCGGGCCCGGCCTCGACGGCCGCAGTGGCCTCGGTGGTCTCAGCAGCCCCGGCGGTCTCGGCCGCCGCAGGGTTCACGGCGTCCCCGTTGTCCTCGCCGGAGGGGACGGCTGCCTCGGACGAGTCGATGGCTACGGTCACGTAGGTACTCCTGGGTGATCGGGCACGTGCGGGTTGACGGGATACTTTATCGCTCCGATTGGGGTGTTTTGTGCGCGAGTTGTGTCGCCTCCCCGTCGAGCCCCAGTTCGGCCAGGACCGCGGCGGTGTGTTCGCCCGCGGCGGGCACCGGCGCCATCCGGGGCTCCAGGCCGCGGGGCGTGGCGGGCGGGAGCAGGGCGCGGACCGGTCCGCCCGGGGTGTCCACGTCGCGCCAGCGGTCGCGGCCGGACAGCACCGGGTGCGCGAGGAAGTCCTCGACCGTATTGAGCCGGGCGCTCGCGATCCCGGCCCGGTCGAGCAGGGCCACGACCTCGTCCGCGTCCAGTTCGGCGAAGCGCGCGGTCACGACGGCGTCCAGCTCGGCGCGGCGCGCGACGCGGGAGGAGTTGCGGCGGAAACGCGGGTCGTCGGCGAGCGCCGCGTCGTCCAGGACGTGCGCGCAGAACGCGGCCCACTCCCGCTCGTTCTGGATCGCGAGCAGCACCGTCCGCCCGTCGGCCGCCGGGTAGGGCCCGTACGGGGCGATCGTCGCGTGCGCGGCGCCGACCCGCGGCGGCTGGGCGCCGGAGTAGGCCGTGTAGTACGCGGGGTAGCCCATCCACTCGGCGAGCGCCTCGAACAGCGACACCTCGACCGAGCGCGTCACTCCTGTGTCCCGGCGCTCGTACAGCGCCGTGAGGATCCCGGAGAAGGCGTACATGCCGGCCGCGATGTCGGCGATCGCGATGCCGACCTTCGCCGGCTCCTCCGGGCTGCCCGTCACCGACACGACCCCCGTCTCGCACTGCACCAGAAGGTCGTACGCCTTCCGGTCCGACCAGGGCCCGTCGGTGCCGTAGCCGGAGATGTCGCACACGACGAGCGAGGGGTGCCGTTCGGCGAGCGCGGCGGCGGACAGGCCGAGGCGGGCAGCGGCGCCCGGCGCCAGGTTCTGGACGAAGACGTCCGCGCCAGCCAGCAGCCGCTCCAGCGCCTCGCGGCCCTCCGGCGTCTTCACGTCGAGGGTGACGGACTCCTTGGACCGGTTCAGCCACACGAAGTGGCTGGACTGGCCGTGCACCGTCTCGTCGTAGCGGCGGGCGAAGTCGCCGCCGCCCGGCCGCTCCACCTTGATCACCCGCGCGCCCAGATCGGCGAGCTGGCGGGTCGCGAACGGGGCGGCCACCGCCTGTTCGAGACTGACGACGGTGATGCCGTCGAGGGGCAGGCGGGCCGTGCTCATAGGGGCTTCCTCCGTGCAGGGGTGACAACGCGGGGGCGACGGACGCAGGGGGCGGCGTCCGGCGGGCTCTTCCGCCGGACGGTACGCGATGCGCGCGCCGGCCCGGCCGGAGACCTCCCGTTCCGCCCGCTCAGCCGGTTCCGCCGCTGTCGGCGAGCCGCGCCGACCAGCGCTGCTCCACCTTGGCCAGACGCCAGTACGCGACCGCCGCCACCCACACCACGACGAACAGTCCGACGATGACGTACCCGACGTTGTCGAGGTCGAGTCCGGCGATCCAGCCCGTGACCGCGTCGGTCAGGTCGAGCTTCTCGTGGAGCACGCCCACGAGTTCGATCGTGCCGATGAAGAACGCGACGGCGATCGACAGTCCGGTGATCGTGAGGTTGTAGAACACCTTGCGGACCGGGTTCGAGAACGCCCACTGGTAGGCGAAGTTCATGAACGTGCCGTCGAGCGTGTCGAACAGGCTCATGCCCGCGGCGAACAGCAGCGGCAGGCACAGCACCGCGTACCAGGGCAGCCCGGCGGCGGCGCCGCTGCCCGCCATCACCATCAGCGTGACCTCGGTCGCCGTGTCGAAGCCGAGCCCGAACAGGAAGCCCAGCGGGAACATCTGGCCGGGCCGGGTGATCGAGCGGGTGAAGCGGCCGAGGATCCGGTTCATGAACCCCCGCGAGTCCAGGTGCGCTTCGAGTTCCCGCTCGTCGTACGAGCCGCCGCGCATCGCCCGGAACACCTTCATGATGCCGATCAGGGCCACCAGGTTCAGCGCGGCGATCAGGTACAGGAACGTGCCGGACACGGTCGTGCCGACGACGCCGAGGACCTGATGGGTTCGGGAGTCGTCGCTGGTCAGGGTGGTGGCGAGCGCTGTGCCGCCGGCCACCAGTGCCGCGAGGACCACGACCACGCTGGAGTGGCCGAGCGCGAACCAGAAGCCCACGGACACCGGACGCTTGCCGTCCGCCATCAGCTTGCGGGTCGTGTTGTCGATCGCCGCGATGTGGTCGGCGTCGAAGGCGTGCCGCATGCCCAGCGTGTACGCCGTGATGCCGAGCCCGATGCCGAACGCCTTGTTGTCCACCTCGTAATGGCCGGGGACGACGAGCAGGAAGAGCACGCCGAACGCGACGACGTGCAGGGCCAGGATCACCGCCATCAGGCCCGCCGTGCGCAGGGTGTCCTCGCGCCGCCATCGGTAGGCGGACGGCGGACTCGTCGGGGAGTTCGCGGGCAGGGTCATGCCGATCACGCTCCAGCACCTCGTGGATCACTTCGTGAGATGCCGTGGCCGGTCTCCTGGCTTACGGGCGAGCGACACCGCGCCGGCCTTCCCAGCGGCACGGGGCCGCCAGTGGCGTGATGGCGCGGTGCGCCTCGTGCCGCCCGCGGGCGGGGGCACGAGACCCGATCACAGTGGCGAGGGCCGCTCCGGACTTGGCCCCTGAGGGGTTGTCACCGGTCTTCCCGAACACCACGGCCCGCTCACCCTAGAGGGGCCGGAGCGTGACTGCATAGACGCACTCCGCGCACGTAGGAAAGATCACATGCCGCCGCGGAGTCAGGCGTCGGTGCGGCGCAGGCGGGCCCGCGCGATCTCCTCGTACGCCTTCGCGCGCCCCTCCCAGTGCGAGCCCTCGACGGACTTGCCGGGCTCCAGGTCCTTGTAGACCTCGAAGAAGTGGGTGATCTCCAGGCGGTCGAACTCGGGGATGTCATCGATGTCGCGGACCGTGCTGTGCCGGGGGTCGTGGGCGGGGACGCAGAGGATCTTCTCGTCCGGGCCCTTCTCGTCGCTCATCACGAACATGCCGATGGCCCGGCACTCGACGGCGCAGCCCGGGAACGTGGCGTCGCCGCCGGTCAGCACGAGCGCGTCGAGCGGGTCGCCGTCACCGCCGAGCGTGCCGTCGACGTAGCCGTAGTCCGCGGGGTACTGGGTCGAGGTGAAGAGCATCCGGTCCAGCCGGATCCGGCCCAGCTCATGGTCCATCTCGTACTTGTTCCGGGAGCCCTGCGGGATCTCCACGATCACGTCGAACGCCGCGTCGGCGCCCGCCTGTCCACTGTCCAGCGTGCCCAATGTGGCCTCCTTGCCCCATTCCGACGTCCCGAGTGTGCGCCGGGCGGGACGGATCGGGAACCCCTCAGGCACCGTCCGGAACGGCGAATTCGAGTTCGGGCCGCTCCCAGCCGACCGCGGGCGGCTGCGCGGGGGCGGTCCCGGTGCGCAGCGCGCCCATCCCACGGTAGAAGCCCTCGGCGGGCGGATGCGCGACGACACGGACCCGGTCGAGTCCCGCGGCGCGCGCCTCGCCCCGCATGTGGTCGACGAGGAGCCGCCCGATGCCGAGGCCCTGCGCGTCGTCCGCGACGAACATCAGGTCCAGCTCGGCCGCGTCGACGAGCAGCGCGTAGAAGCCGAGGACGCGGTCGTCGGCGCGGTCCACGGCGGCGAACACCCGGTGCGCGTCGATGTAGCCGGAGGTGACGCGGTAGCCGGCGACCATCGCCGCGTAGTGGCCCTCGTACGCCCGCGAGCCCTGGACGATGCGGGTGAGGCGCCGTGCGTCGCGTGCGACGGCGCGCCGGACGGTGACGTCGGGCCGCCCGCCGGGCCGGGTAATCCTCGCGTTCATGCTTCGAGTATTACCTACCCGGGGCCGGGATCAGGCTCCGGGCACGGTGGAGCCCACCTGGCGCAGGAACGTCGCGTTGTCCGGCGTCTGCCGCATGCGCTCCAGCAGCGTCTCGTACGAGGACCGGTCGTCCCGTCGGCCGAGGGCGCGGCGCAGCGCGTGCGCGGCCGCCGTCTCCTCGGGGGTGAGCAGGAGCTCCTCGCGGCGGGTGCCGGACGGGTCGAGGTCCACGGCCGGGTGGATCCGGTGGTCGGCGAGGGCGCGGTCGAGCCGCAGCTCCATGTTCCCGGTGCTCTTGAGCTCCTCGAAGAAGAAGTCGTCGGCGCGCGAGCCGGTCTCGACGAGCGCCGTCGCGAGGATCGTCAGGGAGCCCGCCTCCTCGGTGTTGCGGGCCGCGCCGAACAGCCGCTTCGGCCCCTGGAGGGCTCCGGCGTCGACGCCGCCCGACAGGGTGCGGCCACCGGCGGCCGCGGCGTTGTTGTGGGCCCGGCACAGCCGGGTCAGCGAGTCGAGCAGGATGACGACGTCACGGCCTCGCTCGACCATCCGCTGGGCGCGGGCGACGGCGAGTTCGGCGAGCGCGATGTGCGCCTTCGCGGGCCGGTCGAACGTCGAGGCGAACACCTCGCCGCGCACCGAGCGCCGCATGTCGGTCACCTCCTCGGGCCGCTCGCCGACGCGCACGACCATGAGGTGGGCCTCGGGGTGGTTGGCGGCGACGGCCGCGGCGAGCTGCTGGAGCAGCACCGTCTTGCCGGTGCGCGGCGGTGCGACGACGAGGCCGCGCTGCCCCTTGCCGACGGGCGCGAACAGGTCCACGACCCGGCCCGCGAGCCCGCTCACCGGGCTCTCCATGCGGAGCCGCTCGGCGGGGTGCAGGGGAGTGAGGTCGGCGAAGCGCGGGCGGTGGCGGGCGGCGTCGGCGGGCAGCGCGTCGACGGTGTCCACGGCCGTCAGGGTGTGCGGCCGCGCGCACGTGCCGTCGACGAAGTCGCCCTTGCGCAGGGCGAGTCGGCGCACGAGCGCGGCCGGGACCTGGACGTCGTGGGAGGTGGGGAGCAGATCGGGGGCGCGCAGGAACCCGGCCCCGTTCGGGCCGAGGTCGAGGACGCCGCGGGCCCGCACGGGGGTCGTCGTGCCGGGCTTCTCGGGTGCGATGGTGGTCATGGTGGATCAGGGTCCTTTCGAGGACGGGCGACGTGCGGGAACGCGGGTGGGGAGGACTCCGGCGGACGGCGGGGCGGAAACGGACACGCCCCCGGCCGGGAGAGACCTGGCGCAGGGCCGGGCGAAGCCCGACAGAAACCCGTGACCAGGGAGAACGCGCAGACTGAGCGCGCAGAGAACACGTGCGTGAAGCAGGGATGAAACAGAAAGGCGAAGCAGAAGAGAGAAGAGGAAATCGGTACCGGCGATCCGACGGACCTGCGCACGTACCACAGGAACCGTACCACCCCGACCCCGTCGCGCGGCAAGTCTCTTCTGCGGCGGGCGGCGCGCCTATGCTGAGCCGCGATGTTCACCTCCCAGGGCCCCACCCTCCGCGAACTGGCCGTTCAGGCGCTCTCCTCGGTCGAGCACGGTTACGACCTGCTCGCGCCGAAATTCGACCGCACCCCCTTCCGTACGCCCGACGCCGTCCTCGCCCCGGTCGCCCGCGCCCTGAGCCCGCTCGGCCCGTACGCCAGCGGGCTCGACCTGTGCTGCGGCACCGGCGCGGGGCTCGGTGTGCTGCGCGAGGTGTGCACGGAACGCGCGGTCGGCGTCGACTTCAGCGCGGGCATGCTCCAGGTCGCGCGCGAGGCCGAACCCGCCGCCTCGTACGTGCGCGCGGACGCGCTGGCGCTTCCGTTCGGGCCCGTCTTCGACCTCGTCGTGAGCTTCGGCGCGTTCGGGCACTTCCTGCCGGAGCGGCAGCCGGAACTCTTCGCCCAGGTCTGCCGAGTGCTGCGCCCCGGCGGGCAGTTCGCGTTCCCGCTGCCCGCGCCCGCGCGGCCGGGATCCTGGGGCTACTGGGCGATGCTCGGCTTCGACGGGGCGATGAGGGTGCGCAACGCGCTGTGGCGCCCGCCGTTCGTCATGTACTACCGGACCTTCCGTCTCGGCGACGTGCGGCGGGAACTGGACCGGGCCGGATTCGACGTGGCCCTGCGTCCGCTGCCCGAACTGGGGGAGCGGCCCGACGGCAGTCCGCGCGCCCGGCTCGTCGTGGCCACCCGCCGCTGAACTAGCCCTCGGGTGCCGCGAGTTCGGTGATGATCCGGGCGGTCGCGTCCGGGTCGACGAGTTGATGGAGGTGCTCGCCGGGCAGCCGCGCCGTGCGCCATCCCCGGGCGCGCGCTTCGGCCTCCTGATCGCCGTAGGGCGCACCGAACAGCAGGTACGCGCACGGGTGGTCGTCCCAGCCGGCGGGCACCGGGATCTCCTGCTCGTAGTACGCCAGCGGGAGCCTCGGCTGCTCCTCGACGACCGTGCGCCGCGTCACCGGGTCGGAGAACATCGGCGCCACGTCGGACTCGTCCCACCAGTCCGTCCAGCGCGGCAGCCGCCCGTACACCGCCAACGGACGGAGAAAATCCAGGAGTTCAGGTGGTGCGACCGGCGTCGATCCGGTCCGTGCGGGCAAGGCGGCGTCCACGAACACCGAGCCTGTCACCGGGTGGTCGAGGCCCGCCCGGATCGCCGGCAGGAACAGGCCCGCGTTGCTGTGCGCCACCAGGACGACCGGGCTGCCCGCCGGGAGCCGCCGCAGGTCCTCGCGGACGGCCTCGACGACCGCGGGCCAGAACGGCGGCGCGCCGTCCGCCACGTGCAGCAGGGACGGCAGCCGCACCTGACGGCCCGCCGCGGCGAGCCGCCGGGCCACCGGGTGCCAGGTGGAGGGACCCACGGACGGGCTGTGCACGAGGACGAAGGCCGGTCGCATACGAGGATCCTGCCGTCCGCCGCCCGCCCGGCGCGAGCGACTCGGCCGACAGCAGAGCGACGGGTGCCCCGGAGGCTCAGGAGGCTCGCGACGCCGCGGGGGCGGGGAGCGGGTACCGGACCTCGGTGAGCCGCTCGGACAGTTCCCACAGCCGGCGTCCGGTGTTCGCGTCCGTGGCGCGCGGCGCGAGCCGGACGCGCGTCGGGGCGCCGCGCAGCTCGCCCGCGCCGCCGGGGCCGATGAACTCGCCGCCGGTCACGCCCGGTTCGGTCGCCGCGTACAGCTGGGAGCGTGCTCCGGCCTCCGGTGACTGCGCCAGCGGCTTCAGCAGACGGCCGTACAGGAACCGCACACCCCGCACCGGCGTGCCGTGCTGGAGGCCGGTCGCCGTGTAGCCGGGATGCGCGAGCACGCTGCGCACGTTGCTGCCCGCCGCCGTCAGGCGCAGGTGCAGCTGGTGTCCGAAGACGGCGTTCGCCAGCTTGGACCGGTTGTAGTGCCCCATCGGGGAGTAGCCGTCCGGGCCGTCCACGGCTTCCGGGTTGTCGAGGTCGAGGCGGCCCTGGCGGTGGTTGGGGGAGCTGACCGTGACCACGCGCGGGTCGGTGCCCGCGGCCAGCAGGTCGAGGAGCAGGCCGGTGAGCGCGAAGTGGCCGAGGTGATTGGTCGCGAACTGCAGCTCGTGACCCTGGGGGCTGGTGGCGTACGGGGGCGCCATGATGCCCGCGTTGTTCACCAGGACGTCGATGTGGCCGTGGTCCGCGCGCAGGGTGTCGGCGAACGCGCGGACCGAGGTGAGGTCGGCCAGGTCGAGCGGGCGCACCTCCAGGCGGGCGCCGGGTGTCCCGCCGGCGATCGACTCGGCGGCCCGCCGGCCCTTCTCCGGGTCCCGTACGGCGAGGACCACCCGGGCGCCCCTCCGGGCGAGCGCCCGGCAGGTCGCGAGCCCGAGCCCGCCGGAGGCTCCCGTCACGACGCACACCCGGCCGGTCCGGTCGGCGGCCGGTTCGTCGCCCCGGCGCTCCTGACGCTTCTGCTCTTGCTTCCGTGTCATATGGCACAGGCTGACTGTGATGACACTCGGTGTCAAGACGCCTCTTGGTGCCAGGCTGTCCCCGGGTGTCATGCCTGGCACGGCATGTACGATGCCCGGGTGAGTACGCGACCTGATCCGAGCCTGAGCCTCGCCGAGCGCAAGCGTCAGCTCGTCTCGGACGAACTGACCGAGGCGGCCCTGCAGTTGCTGGCCCTCAAGGGCTTCGACGGCGTCACCGTCGACGAGATCGTGGCGGCCGCCGGAGTCTCCAAGCGGACCTTCTTCCGCTACTTCGCGTCCAAGGAGGACGTGGTCGTCCAGTTCCTCGCCGACATGGGCACCGACATGCGGGACGCGCTCGCCGGACGGCCCGCCGGCGAACCGCCGGCCGAGGCACTCCGGCACGCCGTACGGGTCCCCGTCACCACCTGCGCCGCCCACTCCGAGCGGGCCCTGCGCGTCGTGCGGCTCATCCTCGGCACCCCAGCGCTGCTCGCCCGCTTCCTGGAGCGCCAGGACCGCTGGCGCGACGAGCTCGCCGGGGAGCTCGCCCGGCGCACCGGCCGCGACGTGGCCGCCGACCTCTATCCGCGGCTGGCCGCAGGCACCGCCCTGACCGCCTTCCACGTGGTCCTCCAGCGCTGGAGCGCGAGCGAGACGGCGCCGGACCCGGTCGCCCTCCTCGACGAGGCGTTCGACCTCGTCGCCCCCGCGCTCGACCCGGGAACCCCGCGCTCCTGAGCCACGGATCGCGGACCGTGCCGGGCGCGCCTAGCGTGGATCCGAAGCCGCCGGGCCACCCCCGGCCCGGCCCGCACGGAAGGCTCCGCGACATGCCCGCACAACCCGAAGGGGCCCCGGTCTGGGCCGACGCCATGTTCGCCGACCTGGAGGCCGCCAAGGCCTTCTACGCCGAGCTGTTCGGCTGGTCCTACGATCCGGGGGCCGAGGAGTTCGGCAACTACACGCAGGCGAAGACCGCCGACGGCAAGCACGTCGCCGCCCTCGCCCCGCAGATGCCCGGCACCCCGGCGGGCGTACCCGCCGCCTGGAACCTGTACCTCGCGTCCCCGGACGTCGCGGCCGCCGCCGAACGGATCAAGAGCGCGGGCGGCACGCTGATGATGGACCCGATGCAGGTCGGCGAGTTCGGCACGATGGTCACCGCGCAGGACCCCGGCGGGGTCATGTTCAGCGTCTGGCAGCCCGACACGCACGCGGGCTTCGAGAAGGTCAACGAGCCGGGCGCCTTCTGCTGGGCCGAGGTCACCGTCCGCGACGCCGACAAGACCGACGCGTTCTTCACCACCGTGTTCCCGTACGACGCGAAGACGATGGCCGACGAGCACGTCGACTTCCAGGTGTGGCAGCTCGGCGGGCAGCCCGTCCTCGGCCGCATGAAGATGACGAAGGACTTCCCGGCGGAAGTGCCCTCGTACATCAACGTCTACTTCGTCGTGGAGGACTGCGACGCGGCCGTCGCCACCGTCCAGCGCCTGGGCGGGCAGCTGCACTTCGGCCCGATGGACAGCCCGTTCGGCCGGTTCGCCGCCGTGGGCGACCCGCAGGGCGCCGCGTTCTCCGTCATCGACGTCACCCGGACGACCGGCGAGATGCCGAAGCTGGACTGACCAGCGGCCGCGGTCAGCCGCTCGCCGGCAGGGTGAAGCCCAGCTCCCGCGCGGCGTGTTCGGGCGTGGGCTGGGCCCAGCGCTCCACGGCCGCCTGGGTGCTGGTCAGCGAGCGGGGCTCGGCCCGGTCCACGTAGAGGGTGCCGTCGAGGTGGTCCGTCTCGTGCTGCACGATCCGGGCCGGCCAGCCCGCGAGCTCCTCGTCCAGCGCCTGCCCGTGCTCGTCCAGGCCGCGCAGCCGCACCCGCTCGTGCCGGGCGACCACCGCCTGGTAGCCCGGCACGCTCAGGCAGCCCTCGTAGAAGGCGGCCCGGCGCCCGTCGACCGGCTCGTACGACGGGTTCACGAGGACGCGGAACGCGAGCGGCACCCGCCCGCGCGCCAGACGCACCTCGTCCGGCACGGTCGCCGCGTCCTCCAGCACCGCGAGCCGCAGCGGCACGCCGACCTGCGGCGCGGCGAGTCCGACGCCGGGCGCCGCGTGCATCGTCACGCGCATGGCCTCGATCAGCCGCGCGAGCAGCTCGTCGGACAGCTGCCCGTCGAAGGGATCGGCGGGGCGGCGCAGCACCGGGTCGCCGGCGGCGACGATCGGCAGCGGCGATCCGGCGTCGAGCAGCGACTCGACGTGAGCGGTGAGGGCCTGGGGCGGCAGCGACGACATCGCGCCAGCATGCCAAGACCGCCGCCCGCAGGGCAAAGCGCCCCGTGGCCGCGGGAGTACGGCGGTGTTGCGGCACCGTGAACGCGTTGCGACCCCGTGAACAGTGGGGCGCGAGGGAATGCCGACCTCTGCGAACACGGTTCGATCAGGTGCCGGCCATGGCGGTCATGGCCGGCGCACGGTCGCGCGGCGGTGCACGGGAGAAGGGGTCCGGATGACGCAGACGTACGAGGAACGCGGCGCCACGCCCGCCCGGGACACGGCCGATCCGGGCCGGGAGCCCGGGGGAGCCGGTGGCTTCAGGACGGAGAGGGGGGCCGACGCGGTGCTCGACAATCCCGCCTACGCCGCGCTGCGCGGTCCGCACGCGCACCTCGCCGAGCGGAGCGGGCGCGTGCTGCGGTATCCGGTCGATGTCTCGCCGTGGCTGGGGCTGCCCGATGTGCCGGAGCCCGGTGACTGGGCCGATCTCGCCGCGTTCGCCGGGGCCGACGGCACCGTGCCGCTGCCCGGTGTGCGCCTGGA
The DNA here is from genome assembly GCF_042749255.1 of Streptomyces sp. NPDC059524. Classification (NCBI taxonomy): domain Bacteria; kingdom Bacillati; phylum Actinomycetota; class Actinomycetes; order Kitasatosporales; family Streptomycetaceae; genus Streptomyces; species Streptomyces sp. NPDC059524. The sequence goes on from NZ_JBHYTK010000168.1 coordinate 10,968, forward strand.
CCTGCCGGACGGCTGGGAGGTGACCGAGGACTTCGCCGGGGTGCAGCTCGTCGGTGATCGCGTCGACGCGGCGCACGACCCCGAGGCCGTCCGGCTCACCACCGCCGACGTGCCCGAGATGCTGGAACTCGTGGCCCGCACCCGGCCGGGTCCCTTCCTGCCGCGCACCATCGAGCTCGGCACCTACCTCGGCATCCGGCGCGGCGGAGCGCTCGTCGCGATGGCGGGGGAGCGGCTGCGTCCGCCGGGCTGGACCGAGATCAGCGCCGTCTGCACCGACCCGGACCAGCGGGGCCAGGGGCTCGCCGGGCGGCTCGTCCGGGCCGTCGCGGCGGGCGTACTGGAGCGTGGCGAGACCCCGTTCCTGCACACCGGCGCGGGCAACACGAACGCCATCCGGCTCTACGAGACGCTCGGCTTCCGGCTGCGCCGCACCACCCGGTTCCGTACGGCACGGGTGCCGGGCGCGCGGACCGCCTGAGGCTCAGATGCCCTGCGACGCCTCGTTGTAGCGGGTCAGATACGCCGCGAACCGCTCCAGGTCCTCCTCCGGCCAGTCGCCGAGCCGCTCCAGGAGGGCCTGCCGGCGGCTGACCGTCACCTGCGCCAGGATCTCGGCGCCCGCCTCGGTCGGGTGCAGCACCTGCACCCGGTGGTCGTCCGGATCGACCCGGCGGTCCACGAGTCCGGCCCGCTCCAGGGCGGCGACCTGCCGGCTGACCGTGGACTTGTCCAGCGCGTAGTGCGCCGCCAGGTCGGTGGCACGACAGCCGCCCCGCTCGTCGAGATGGCCGAGCAGGGTGAAGGAGACGAGCGACAGCTCGGGGTGCATGCGCGCCGCCATCGCCCGGGCGCGCCGGGCGAAGGACGTCAGCTCGCGCTGGATGTCCGCCACGGCCGCCGCGCGGGCGGGCTCTGGCACGGGGTGCGACTCGGGTGCTGCCACGGCGGGGTCCTTTCCAGTGCTGGTTGCATTCTACAACTGCACGGGTCGCGGCTGGAGGGGCGGGGCGGGGTGTCCCGGCTTAGCCTCCTGGCATGAGCGAATCGCGCGAGTTGTCCGAGGTGCCCGAGCGGCTCACCCTCCAGATCAAACCCCGCCTCACCGACGCCGCCGGCCACACGGATCACGGCAACCCCCTGCGCTCCGTGCGGGTCACCGCGACCGGCCGCGTGGGCGAGTCGGGTTACCCGAGGTACGAGGGCGAGGGGGTGCAGGCCGACGTGGATCCGCGCAGCCGTGCCGTCGAGGCGGTGACCGTCGACGGGCGCGAGCTGCCGTACGGATGGGTCGCCGAGGTCTCCCCGGAGTAGCCCCCGGGCGTGGTGCAGCTCTCTTTTGCAACTTGTTGCACAAGGGGGCGGGTGTCGTCTACAACTGTGACGACGTTCGCCGCCACGGAGGGCCCCATGAGTCGTTACCCGCACCTGCTCGCCCCGCTCGACCTGGGCTTCACCACGCTGCCCAACCGCGTCCTGATGGGCTCGATGCACGTGGGCCTCGAAGAGGCGGAGAACGGCTTCACGCGCATGGCCGCCTTCTACGCGGAGCGCGCCCGCGGCGGCGTCGGCCTCATGGTCACCGGCGGCATCGCCCCGAACGAGGCCGGCCGCCCCTGGGCCGGCGGCGCCAAGCTCACCACCGAGGCCGAGGCCGAGCAGCACCGTGAGATCACCGACGCCGTGCACGCGGCCGGCGGCAAGATCGCGATGCAGATCCTGCACTTCGGCCGGTACGCCTACCACGAGGACCTCGTCGCGCCGAGCCCCGTCCAGGCGCCGATCAGCCCGTTCCCGCCGCACGAGCTCACCGACGCCGAGATCGAGCAGACCGTCGAGGACTTCGCGCGCACCGCGGAGCTCGCCCGGGCGGCCGGCTACGACGGCGTCGAGATCATGGGCTCCGAGGGCTACCTCATCAACGAGTTCATCGTCGCCGCCACCAACCACCGCACCGACCGCTGGGGCGGCTCCTACGAGAACCGCGTCCGCTTCCCGCTGGAGATCGTGCGCCGCGTCCGAGAGCGCGTCGGCAGCGACTTCATCGTCATCTACCGTCTGTCGATGCTGGACCTGGTGCCCGGCGGCTCCACCCTCGAAGAGGTCGTGCGGCTGGCCAAGGAGATCGAGGCGGCCGGCGCCACGATCATCAACACCGGCATCGGCTGGCACGAGGCCCGCATCCCCACCATCGCGACCTCCGTGCCGCGCGGCGCCTACTCCTGGGTGACCAAGAAGCTGATGGGCGAGGTGTCGATCCCGCTCGTCGTGGTCAACCGCATCAACACCCCCGAGGTCGCCGAGGAGTTGCTCGCCGACGGCGTCGCCGACATGGTCTCCCTGGCCCGCCCGATGCTCGCCGACCCGGACTTCGTGAACAAGGCCGCCGAGGGCCGCTCCGACACCATCAACACCTGCATCGGCTGCAACCAGGCCTGCCTCGACCACACCTTCAGCGGCAAGATCACCTCCTGCCTCGTCAACCCGCGGGCCTGCCACGAGACCGAGCTCGTCCTCGCGCCCACCCGCCTGAGGAAGACCGTCGCCGTCGTCGGCGCCGGCCCCGCCGGGCTCGCCTGCGCCGTCTCCGCCGCCGAGCGCGGCCACGACGTGACCCTCCTCGACGCCTCCGGCGAGATCGGCGGCCAGCTGAACGTCGCCCGCAAGGTCCCCGGCAAGGAGGAGTTCGACGAGACGCTGCGCTACTTCCGCACCCAGCTCGAACTGCGCGGCGTCACCGTCAAGTTGAACACCCGCGTCGCCGCCGAGGACCTCACCGCGTACGACGAGGTCGTCGTCGCCACCGGCGTCAGCCCGCGCACCCCCGCCATCGACGGCGTCGACCACCCCAGCGTCGTCGGCTACCTCGACGTCCTGCGCGACGGCGCCCCCGTCGGCGACCGCGTCGCGATCATCGGCGCCGGCGGTATCGGCTTCGACGTCGCCGAGTACCTCACCGACGGCGGCGAGAAGGCCAGTCAGGACCCGGCCACGTACTTCCGCCTGTGGGGCGTCGACATGGACTACACCGACCGCGGCGGCCTCAAGAAGGCCGAGCGGCCCGCGCCGCCGCGCGAGGTCCACCTCATCCAGCGCAAGACCTCCAAGGTCGGCGCCGGACTCGGCAAGACCACCGGCTGGATCCACCGCACCGAGCTGCGCCACCGCGGCGTCACCATGGTCGCGGGCGCCACCTACGACCGGATCGACGACGCGGGCCTGCACATCACCGTCGACGGCGAGCAGACCCTCGTACCGGTCGACACCGTCGTGCTGTGCGCCGGACAGGAGCCGCAGCGCTCCCTCTACGACGACCTCGTCGCCGCCGGCCGCACCCCGCACCTGATCGGCGGCGCCGACGTGGCCGCCGAGCTCGACGCCAAGCGCGCCATCAAGCAGGGCACCGAGGTCGCCGCGGGCCTGTGAGACCGGGTGGTCACGTGGCCGGGCCCGCCGGCCGCGTGACCACCCTCGCCTCGGCTCGCGCCGGGGGACTCTCACCTACCCTTACGCCATGTCACTGCCGCACGCGATCCTCACGGCCCTCCTGGAGAAGCCGTCGTCGGGCCTCGAACTGACCCGCAGGTTCGACCGGTCCATCGGCTACTTCTGGTCGGCGACCCACCAGCAGATCTACCGCGAGCTGGGAAAGCTGGAACGCGACGGCCTGATCCGCGCCCTGCCCGCCCAGGGCCCGGCCCGCGGCCAGAAGAAGCAGTACGAGGTCCTGCCCGAGGGGCGCGCAGAACTCGCCCGCTGGACCGCGGCCTCCCACGACCCCAAACCGCTGCGGGACACGATGCTGCTGCGGCTGCGCTCCGCCGCCGTCGTCGGCACCGACGGCATCGGCACGGACCTGCGCCGCCATCTCGCCCTGCACCGGCAGACCCTGGCGAACTATCTGGAGATCCAGGAGCGGGACTTCCCGCCGGAGAAGGACTCGATGCCCGACCGGCTGCAGCACGCGGTCCTGCGCGCCGGCATCGACCTGGAGACCTTCTGGGTCGGCTGGATCGAGGAGACCCTGCGCCGCCTCGACCTTCCGGAGGAGGAGCGGGAGCCCGCGCCCGAGGGCCTGTGACACACGATCGCCGCCGCCCGGAGAGACCGGACGACGGCGATCGCGGACGGACCTCGGGTCTAGGTGCGCTGACCCGTGCCGCGCCGCCGCAGGTACCACGCGCCGCCCACGACGGCCGCGGCCACCAGGGTGCCGCCCGCCGCCAGCGTCAGCGTGCCGTAGTCCTGCACCGCGCCGCCGAGACCGCCCCGGACGGCGCCGAGCGGACTCGACGTCGCCGAGATGGTCGGGCTCGCCGCCACGGTCACCGAACGGGTCCCGGCCGTGGAGCCGTCGTTGCAGACGACGACCACGGTGTACGTACCGGAACTCACGCCCGTCCAGGTCACGCTGCCGCCGGCCAGCGGCTGTTGCCTGCCCTGGGCGAAGTCGGCCTGGCCCGCCGAGAGCAGCGAACCGTTGCCCCCGTTGGGGCAGGCCTGGGTCCGGGCCGTGACCGTGGACCCGCTGGTGCTCACGACGAGCCCGCCGGTCGGGCCGCCGGCGTGCGCCGCGGGTGCGGCGAGCGTCAGCGGGAGCGCGGCCGCGGCCGCCACGGTCAGACCCGAGCGAGCGAGTATCGAGGTGATGCGCATGACTGCCTGCTCTCCGGCGCCCGCGGGAGGCGGTACGTCCGATGCCCCGCCCGAGTCGGCAAAAGCCCGCGCCGCCTGACGCCCAGCCAAAGCGCGGGCGGCGAACGGCGCATGCGGGCCGCATCCGGGCAGGTGACGGGTTCCATCGCACGGCCTAGCCGGTGGTGACGGTCCGTTCGGTGGAGAAGGCGCCCCACGTGCCGTCGGGGAGCTGCGCCCGGATCCGCACCCGGTGCCGCTCGCCCGGCTCCGCGCCGATGTAGAAGCTGTACTTCGCCGCGTCGGCCGTGCCCTCGCCCCACATGACGGTCGTGGCCTGGGCGCCGTCCACGAACACCTGGTACGCCGGGACCTCGCCGCCCGTGTCCGGGGGAGTCCAGGCCAGGTCGACGTAGTACCCGCCGTCGGCGGCGCGACTGCTCGCCCGGAAACCGGAGGGCGCCGTGCCGGTGCCCGCGGACGCCCCGTCCTTGCCGCGCCGCGTCGTGAGCCGGACGGTCCCGCTCGCGGGCGAGGTGTTGTCGGCCGCGTCGCGCGCCCGCACGCTGAACGCGTAGGCGGTGCCCGGCCGCAGTCCCGTCACCAGCGCCCGGGTCTGCCGACCGCCGACGCTGTGGATCTTCGTGGTGCCCTGGAAGACGTCGTACGAGACGACGGCCTTGTCGTCGCGGGAGGCCCGCCAGGCGAGGGAGACGGACGTGCCGCCGGCCACGCTGCCGGTGAGCCCCGCAGGCCGGGTCGGCGCTGTGCGGTCCGCGGCCACCGCCGCCGGAGTCGTGACGGCGACGCGCCGGCTCGCCGGGCCCAGCTCACCGTCCGTGCCCCGGGCCCGCACGGTGAACACGTAACGGGAGCGCGGGCGCAGGCCGGTGACGTCGACCATGTGCCGGTCGGCGGGCAGCCGCCGGACCCGCCGCGCGTCCCGGTACACCTCGTACTGGACGACGTCCGCCGTGCTCGCCGGCCGGTTCCACATGACGTGCACGGACGTGGCGCTGCCGGCCTGCGCCGTGACGCCGGCCGGGGCGGTGAGCGCGGGGCCGTCCCGCTCGGGGTCGGCGAACAGGCCGCAGGAGGTGAGGCCCAGGACGAGCGCGGCGACGGCTGCCGCGTGGGGGAGGTGTCGCACGAGGTGGGTGCCTTCCGCTCGGGCGGGCAGGTGGTGGGGTGGGCAGGTGGTGGCGCGGGCAGGGAATTGGTACAGACCTGTATGGCATGACTGACGGGTCCTCATCAAGCCCCTGGGGAGCGCCCGTCCGGGATCCTCACGGACCCGCCCGGCCGTCTGACGCCCCGTCCGGCCCCCGTACGGTGGCCGCCACCGGGCACCTCACTCAGATTGGGGTGTTATGTCCGCCGGTCCGACCCAGGGCCGGGCGTCCCCGACCGAAGGCCCCGTCCGTGCGTCCTCGCCTCCTGCCGCTCACCGCACTCTGCGGTGCCGCCCTCCTCGCCCCCGCCTCCCTCGCCGCCTCGGCCGCGCCCCCGCCCGCCGAACGCGCGCACGACTCCGGCACCACCCTGCGAGTGCGCCCCGTCGCCGCACCCGCGCCGGCCGCGCCCTTCGTGCGGGAGGGCGGGGTGCGCGCCGACGCCCTGCGGGCCGCGGTGCGCGGCTGCCGGCAGATCTCGAACGGCCGCTACCGCACCGACGACGGCATCCGCGCCGACATCCCCGTGTGCCGCACCCACGGTGCCGTCCACTGGAAGGCCGACCTCGACGTCGACTGCGACGGACGCGCCGGCCGCCGCTGCAACGGCCGCACGGACCCGGTGTTCCAGAACACGACGGCCTACCAGCAGTCCGACGGGCGGCCGCTGAACGCCGAGACCCTGCCCTACGTCGTCGTGCCCGCCGCCGGCGAGCTCTGGAAACCCGCGCGCTCCGGCATCCGCGCCGGCACCGTCGCGGCCCTCGTCCACAAGGACCGCGTCGTCTACGCCGTCGTCGGCGACGTCGGCCCCGCCGATCTCATCGGCGAGGCCTCCTACGCCGCCGCCCGCGCCCTCGGCGTCGACCCGGACCGCGTGCG
>NZ_JBHYTK010000169.1:0-17532 GCF_042749255.1 Streptomyces sp. NPDC059524
GGGCGCCCCCGCGAGGGCGCGGCGCGCCCCGACCCCCTCCCCCCGTGGCGCGGGCGCGGGGGGGCGGGGCCGTCCGCGGCCCCCCCCCCCCCGCGCGGCCCCCCTCCCGTACTTCCACTCCCAGCTGCATCCCACTCACCCCTTCGGAGGGGCACATGGCCAGCGCAGAAGAGTACGAACACGCACCCGTTCCCACCACGGCACGCAAGAGCCTGCTGTCCGTGGCCGCCGTCTGGTTCGGCTTCCCCATGAACCTCGGCAACGCCGTCTTCGGCGGCGTCATCGTCTACAACCTCGGCCTCGTCCAGGGCCTCCTCGCCATCCTCGCCGGCAACCTCGTCCTGTTCGCCTACGTCGGCGCGCTCAGCCACTACGCGGGCCGCACCGGCAAGAACTTCGCCCTCCAGGCCGCCGACACCTTCGGCACCCGCGGCCGGATCGCCGCCGCGGGCTTCCTCGCCACCGTCGTCATCGGCTGGTTCAGCTTCCAGATCGGCCTCACCGGCTCCACCCTCGAGGACACGCTCGGCTGGAACCCGATGTGGGGCGCCGTCGCCGGCTGTGTCGTCTACACCCTGCTCACCGTCGCCGGCATCCGCGCCCTCGCCGTCGTCGGCATGATCGCGACGCCGCTCTTCGTCATCCTCGCCGCGGTCGCCATCGGGTACGGCACCACGCACTCCTCGCTCGGCGACGCCGTCACCTACCAGGGTGCGGGCAGCGCGCTCGGTTTCGGCGGGGCCGTCGCCATCGTCATCGCCGGGTTCTCCGACTCCGGCACCATGACCGCGGACTTCACCCGCTGGTCGAAGACCGGGCGCAGCGCCGTCGCCGCCACGTTCTTCGCCTTCCCGCTCTCCAACTTCCTCGCCTACGCGCTCGGCGGCGTCGTCGTCGCGATCGGCGGATCCGCCGACCCGGCCGCCGACGGAGGAGGCTTCCTGCCGCTGCTGACCGGGCACGGTCCGCTGCTCACCGCCGTCGCCGTCCTGTTCGTCTTCGTCAACCTCGGCTCCGTCGCCTCGCACTGCCTCTACAACGGGGCCGTCGGCTGGTCGGCGCTCACCCCTCTGCGGATGCGGCCGCTCGCGCTCGGGCTCGGCGTCCTCGGTCTCGGGTTCGCGCTGGCCGGGGTGTGGGGGCACTTCGTGGAATGGCTCAACCTCCTCGGCGTCTTCGTCCCGCCGATCGGCGCGGTCCTCATCGCGGACCAGCTCCGCCGGCGGGGGCGGGCCGTCTCCGACGTGCGGGCGTTCAGGTGGAACGCGCTGGGGGCGTGGGCGGCGGGCGCCGTTGTGGCGGCCCTGGCCCACTACCTCCTGCCGGGTTCGCCGGACCCTCTCTTCGGCATCGCGGTCGCGGCGGGCGTGTACGTCCTGACGGACCGTCGGACCCGTTCTCTGGAACCGGCACCTGAGGCGGACACGGAGCCCGCCGTGATACCAACCCCCTGATTCCGCCCACCGGTTGAGTGTGGCTGGTCGCGCAGTTCCCCGCGCCCCTGGAAGGCCACGGCTTCGCCGCGCCTTCCCCCGACCACAGGCACCCCGCACCTTGATCGGGGAAATGCGCCCGAAGGGCACGCATTTCAGGGGCGCGGGGAACTGCGCGACCAGCCCCCACCGGACCCGCCACTCGCCAACGAACCTGAGAGGCCCCCGAACGACATGCGCCCCACCGACGCCGACGAACTCTGCCGGCTGACCGCCACCGAGATCGCCGCCCACGTAAGGACCCGCACCCTCTCCCCCGTGGAGATCACTGAAGCCGCCCTGACCCGGATGGAAACCCGCGACAAGGAGCTCGGCGCCTTCTGCACCCCGACCCCCGACCACGCCCGCGCGGCGGCCCGCAGAATCGAGGACGCCCTGGCGCGAGGCGAGGACGTGGGCCCCCTGGCCGGCGTCCCCCTCGGCGTCAAGGACCTGATCTGCACCAAGGGCATCCGCACCACCTCCGGCTCCCGCGCCTACGCGGACTTCGTCCCGGACGAGGACGACATCGTGGTCGAACGAGCCGTGGCGGCCGGCGCCGTCGTGCTCGGCAAGACGAACGCCTCGGAGTTCGGCTACGGCCCCACCGGCGACAACCCCTTGTTCCCCGTCACCCGCAACCCGTGGGACCCGTCCCGCACCTCGGGCGGCTCCAGCGCGGGCTCGGCGGCGGCGGTCGCGGCCGGCATGGCCCCCGTGGCACTGGGCAGCGACGGCGGCGGCTCGATCCGGCTGCCCGCCGCGCTGTGCGGCCTCGTCGGGTTCAAGGCGTCGATGGGCCGCGTCCCCGTCTACCCGGGCTGCCGCGACGAGCGCTACCCGGGCGTGAACGGCTGGGAGTCCGTCGAGCACATCGGCCCGCTGACCCGCACGGTCGCCGACGCCGCGCTCCTGCTGTCCGTGCTCGCCGGGCCCGATCCGCGCGACCGGCACTCCATCCCGTGCGGCGACGTCGCGTGGACGGTGCGCCGCCCGGTCGGCCGGCTGCGGATCGCGTACAGCCCGGACCTCGGGCACATCGCGGTCGACCCGGAGGTGCGCCGCGTCGTCGAGAACGCGGTCCGCGTCTTCGAGCGGGACCTCGGCGCGGACGTCGAGCTCGTGGACCTCGAACTGCCCGACTACGTCGAGGCGTTCGGGGCGATCGTCGCCACGGAGACCGACCTGACCGGGATGCGGGAGATGGCCGAGCGGCTCGGCGACGGCATGTCCCCGCATCTGCGGGCACTCCTCGCCACGCCGTGGACGGCCGAGCAGCTCACCGACGCGAGCCGGGTCCGCAAGGCCGTCGCGAACCGGCTGGCCCGGCTGCTGTCCACGTACGACCTGATCGTCTCGCCGACCACGGCCGTGGCCGCGTTCCCCGTCGGGATGCGCGGGCCGCGGGAGATCGACGGGCGGGTGGTGGACGAGGACCACTGGACGACGTTCACACCGATCGCCAACATGGCGAGCCTGCCCGCCGCGTCGCTGCCCGCGGGGCTGACCGCGCAGGGGCTGCCGGTCGGCATCCACGTCATCGGCCGGCACCTGGGCGACGCGGCGCTGCTCGACGCGTGCGCCGCGTTCGAGGCGGCGGCGCCCTGGCCGCTGCTGCCGCCGGACCGCTCCGGCGATCGGGCGGTTCAGGGGGCGCGGGGCCGATGAGCCGGGCCCTTCGGGGCAGTCTTCCCTTCACGACATGCGGGCGCGGCGGGCGCGGCCGCGTCCGCACCGTGGAGGGTGACCATGACCGACAGGACCGCGCTGGCCGATGTGCTCGCACCGCACGTCGTCAAGGGGCCGGTGCCCGGCGCCGTCGCGCTCGTGGCCCGCGGGGACGACGTCGAGGTGGCGGCCGTCGGGCACACCGACGCGGAGGGTTCCCGGCCGGTGGCCCGGGACACGATCTTCCGGATCGCCTCGCTGACCAAGCCGGTCGTCGCCGCGGCCGTCCTCACCCTCGTCCAGGACGGCCGCCTCTCGCTGGACGCGCCGATCGCGCACTGGCTGCCGGAGCTGGAGTCCCCGGACGTCGTGCGGGACCCGGCGGGTCCGATGGAGGACGTGGTGCCGGCGGCCCGACCGATCACGGTCGAGGACCTGTTGACGTTCCGCGCGGGCTGGGGCTTCGCCCCGGACTTCTCGCTGCCCGCGCTGCGGCCGCTGTTCGCCCTGATGAACCCGTTCCACCCGCGGCAGGTGCCGGACCCGGACACCTGGCTGGCGGCCCTGGCCCGGGTGCCGCTGCTGTACCAGCCGGGCGAGGCCTGGCTGTACAACGCCTGCTCCGACCTCCAGGGCGTGCTGATCGCGCGCGCCACCGGCTCCTCGCTGCCGGACTACCTCGACGAGCGGATCCTCGGCCCGCTCGGCATGCGGGACACGGGGTTCCGGGTTCCGGAAGAGCGGCGTGACCGGTTCACGAGCTTCTACGCGCCGACGCCGGAGGGCGGCGCCGAGCTCGTCGACCGGCCGGACGGCGACTGGTCCGAGCTGCCCGCGTTCGCCTCCGGCGCGGGCGGACTCGTCTCCACGGTGGACGACCTGTGGGCGTTCGCCCGCATGATGCTGTCGGGCGGCGGCGACGTGCTGAGCGCCGAGTCGGTCCGGCTGATGACGACGAACCATCTGAGCGACGGGCAGCGCGCCGCGAGCGAGCTCTTCCTGGAGGGACAGGGCTGGGGACACGGCGGCTCGGTCGACGTGGCCCGGCGCGATCCGTGGAACGTGCCGGGCCGCTACGGCTGGGTGGGCGGCTTCGGCACGGCCGCCCATCTGACGCCGTCGACGGGCCTGGTCACCGTCCTGCTGACGCAGTACGCGATGACCGGACCGACGCCGACGCCGTTGATGCGGGAATTCTGGGAGTACGCGGCCTCCTGACCGTCAGCGGCCGCGCAGCATCGGCAGGAGCAGTGCGGCCGACCAGCTGAAGTTCGGGGAGTTGAGCGGGTCGCCGGTGAGCGGGTCGTAGTTCTCCATGATCGGCCCGTCGCCGCTCAGTCCGGAGGCGTGCGCGAGGAGCTTGCCGGTGAGGTCGTCGGCGTCCGCCCCGTACCCGTAGCGGCGCAGTCCGGCCTGGGCGAAGTAGGCCTGGTCGAGCCAGACGGGGCCGCGCCAGTACTTGGTCGAGGCGAAGTACGGGGAGGACCGGGCGACGGTCGGGAAGGGGACGCGGGTGGCGAACTCGGCCGGGTCGGCGAGGCGGTCCCGGACCGCGCGGGCCTGTTCCTTCGTGGCGGTGCCGGTCCACAGCGGGATGGCGCCCTCGATGCCGCGGCCCCGGTCGGTGAGCGGGGCGCCGCCGGTGAGGCCGATGTCGTGGAACCAGCCGTCGGACGGGTCGAACATCTTCGTGCGCACCGCCTCGTGCGTGGCGGCGGCGCGGGTCCGCCAGTGCCCGGCGTCGGTGCGGCGGCCGAGGGCGTCGGCGATGCGCGCGAGGTACTCCTGGTCCTGGGCGAGGTAGGCGTTGAGGTCGACGGACTCCTGGTCGAGCGAGTAGCCGAGCAGGGTGCCGTCGGCGGCGTGGTTGGCGACGACGCCCGTGCCGAGTTTCGCGTCGAAGCGGGGCGCGTTGTCCATGCCGCTCTCCCAGGCGGCGGCGAGGCGGCGTTCCTCGGTGGAGTCGTTGGCGGGGTCGACGGTGGCGCCGTACTCGGCGAGGCCGTCGCGGTCGTGGTCCCGGTTGCGGTACCACCAGGCCTGGTAGGCCGCGAGCTTCGGGTACATCTCGCGCAGGAAGGCGCGGTCGCCGGACTTCCGGTAGACCTCCCACACCGCCCAGCCGGCCAGCGGGGGCTTGGAGTTGCGCTCGTTCCAGTTGCCGCCGCCGCGCGCGGGGTCGTTGTAGAAGACGACGTCGGGGATCATTCCGGCGTCCTGGGGCCGCTCCTTGTCGTCGGCGGTGATCTGCCAGTCGAACATGGAGCGGATCTGGGACTCGGCGAGCCCGGGGTCGAAGCGGGCGGTGCCGACGGCCTGTTTCCAGGTGTCCCAGGCCCAGACCCCGCCGGTGAACCACTTGTAGGAGATGGACGGCGTGATCGCGTCGTGTTCGATCCGGCCGGCGGCGGAGCGCCAGTTGGTGACGAGGGTCTCCAGCGACTTGACGGCGATGCGGCGCCGCTCGGCCGGCACGCCCTCGGTGACGCCGTCGACGTAGCGGCGCCAGCGGGCGTCGCCGGAGGCCGCGCAGGACGCGGGGCGGGCGAGGACCGCGCGCACCCGTTCCGTCTCGCGGGAGCGTTCGGCGTCGGTGAACGTGTAGGACTCGGTCCAGTCGAAGCGGTGGGCGGCGCCGGGCCGCAGGGTGACGGGGGTCTTGGCCGTGGACCGGTACGTGTCGCCGTCGACGGCGGTGTCGACGGGTTCCTTGTGGGTGACCTCGAAGCGCTCGGTGCCGTCGGTGAGGTAGGCCCAGGTCTCGCGGACCTTCGCGAAGTCGACGCCGACCCCGTGTCCGGTGGCGGCGAGCGAGGGGGCGTCCTTCATCGGGGCGTCGGCGGGCCGCAGCAGGCTTCCGGACCAGTCGGCGCGCAGGGTGCGGGCGGCCGTTCCGTTGTTCCTGACCTCGGCGCGCACGAGCGCGGACCGGTCGGTGGCGAAGCGGAGTTCCAGACGGAGTCCGAGCCCCTGCCCCAGGTCGTACTCCTGGACGAGCCGGCCGGGGAGCGAGGTGAAGCGCGGGGTGCCGCCGGCGTCGAGGGCGAGGGTGCGGCCGTCCTCGGTGAGCCGCATCCGGCTGAAGGACCGGCTCAGCCACCACGGGTACTCCTGCGCGATGTAGAGCGGCCCGCCGAATCCGCCGTACGCGTCGCGGTCCCCGGCGTCCGGCAGGCTGTACGCGTGCCAGGCGCCGCGGTCGGCGAAGACGCCGAGGGGGTTGTTGTCGTCGGCGTCCCCGGCCTCGGCGGCGGCCGGGGTGCCGCGCAGGTCGAGCACGTCGGCGTAGTCGGTGAGGGGGCGGGCGGGCTGGGCGGCGATCGCGGGCGGGGCGGCGAGGGCGCCGCCCCCGACGAGCAGAAGTGCGGCGAGCAGGGCCCGGGTGGTGCGGTGTGCTGTCACGGTTCTGCCTCCGGTCGAGGTCGGGGACGGGGCTCAGCGGATGCGCAGGACGGCGGCGCCGAGGGGGGCCAGTCGCAGCCTGCCGTCGGCGGTGGTGCCGGTGAGGAGGTCGGTGCCGGTCGCGGGGAGCTCCTGCTCCGTGTCGGTGTGGTTGAGGAGGAAGCGGTAGCGGGTGCCGTCCTCGGCGGTGCGGACGGTGCACTCGACACCAATGGGCGGTTCGGGGTCCGGCGTGATGCCCGCTTCGGCCAGCGCCGGGGCGAGGACCGTGCCGATCCCCTCGGGGAGGTGGCAGCTCACGTAGCGGGCGGTGCCTGAGCCGTGGGTGGTGCGGGTGACGGCGGGGCGGCCGGTGAGGGGGCCCGCGGTGTAGGTGTCGAGGACCTCCGCACCCGTCGTCTCCAGCCATTCGGTCCACAGCGTGGCCCGTGCGCCCGAGGCCAGCGGGACGCTCTCGCCGTCGGGGACGGGCCAGAACTCGTCGACGCGGACGCCGAGGAGGGCGGCGAGGGGGCCGGGCGCACCCCCGTCGTGGATGTGGTCGTGCTCGTCGACGACGCCGCTGAAGGGGCCGCAGACGAGGTGGCCCCCGTCGCGGACGTACGCCGTGAGGCGCTCCGCGTCGGCGGTGCGCAGGAGGTGGAGGCTCGGGGCGAGGACGAGGGGGCGGCCGGTGAGGTCGGCGTGCGGGGGCACGAAGTCGACGGTGACGCCGCGTGCGTGCAGCGCGGCGTACCAGGGGCGCAGGAGTTCGGGCCAGCGCATCCGCGCGGAGGGATGGTCGTCGGACTCCAGGGCCCACCAGGAGTCCCAGTCGAGGACGATCGCGGCGTCGGAGACGACCCGGCTGCCGGCGATCTCGGCGAGCCGCCCGAGTTCGGCGCCGAAGCGGACGGTCTCGCGCCAGCCGCGCGAGGCGGTGCCGCCGTGCGGGAGGAGCGCGCTGTGGTACTTCTCGGCGCCCGCCCGGGAGGCCCGCCACTGGAAGTAGAGGATGCCGTCGGCGCCGCGGGCGAGGGCCTGGAGCGACCACAGGCGTTGCAGTCCGGGTTTCTTGGGGACGTTGACGGGCCGCCAGCTGACGGCGGAGGGGGCCTGTTCCATGAGGATCCAGGGGCGGCCTTGTTTGAGGGAGCGCATGAGGTCGTAGTTGCGGGCGGCGGTGACGTGGGCCTCGGGGTCGGCCGGGTCGGGGTAGGCGTCGTCGGAGACGAGGTCCTCGTGCTCGGCCCACTTCCAGTAGTCGAGGGCCTTGAACATCGACATGAAGTTGGTGGTCGCCGGGAGCGTGCTGTGTTCGGCGAGCACGGCGCGTTCGGCGCGGTGGAGGGCGAGGAGGGCGTCGGAGCAGAAGCGGCGCCAGTCGAGCAGCTGCGTCGGGTTGACGGGGCCGGGGGCGGTGCGCGGGGGTTCGATCTCGTCGTAGGTGCCGTAGCGCTGGGACCAGAAGGCGGTGCCCCAGGCGTGGTTGAGGGCGTCGACGGTGCCGTACTTGTCGCGCAGCCAGGACCGGAAGCCGTCGGCGGAGCGCGGGCAGAAGCACTCGGTGACGTGGTCGCCGTACTCGTTGTGGATGTGCCACAGGGCGAGGGCGGGGTGGCCGGCGTAGCGGTCGGCGAGGGCGGTGGTGAGGCGGACAGCGGCGGCGCGGTAGTCCCGGGACGAGGGGCAGTAGTGCTGGCGGGAGCCGAACTCGAGGCGGACGCCGTCGGCGGTGACCGGGAGGATCTCGGGGTGGGCGCGGACGAGCCAGGCGGGCGGGGACGCGGTGGCGGTGGCGAGGTCGACGGCGATCCCGTGGGCGTGCAGCAGGTCGAGGAGCCGGTCGAGCCATCCGAAGTCCCAGGTGTCGGGGCCGGGTTGGAGGCGGGCCCAGGAGAAGACGCCGACGGTCACCAGGGTGACCCCGGCCTCGCGCATGAGGGCGGCGTCCTCCTTCCAGACCTCCTCGGGCCACTGCTCGGGGTTGTAGTCGCCGCCGTAGAGGAGGCCGTTGACGCGGGTGAGGTGTTCCGTCGTGGGCACCTGGGTCATCCCTTCACCGCCCCGCCGAGCAGTCCGGCCACGAACTGCCGCTGGAAGAGCAGGAACAGGGCCATCAGCGGCAGCGTCGCGAGCAGCGAGCCGAGCATCAGGCCGGAGTAGTCGACGTGGGAGAGGCCCGTGAGGGTGTTGAGGGCGACGGGCACGGTGTAGCGGTCCTCGGAGTTCAGCATGAGCAGCGGCCAGATGAAGCTGTTCCAGCCGGCCATGAACGTGAAGATGACGAGGGCGCCGAGCTGGGGGCGCACGCAGGGCAGGACGACGCGGTAGAAGGTGCGCAGTTCTCCGGAGCCGTCGATGCGGGCGGACTCGATGAGTTCGTCGGGGAAGTCTACGAAGGACTGGCGCATGAGCAGGATGCCGAAGGAGTTGGCGAGGAAGGGCAGGACGACGGCCTGGTAGGTGTCGATCCAGCCGATGCTCGCCATCATCTGGAAGAGCGGCACGAGCAGCACCTGGAACGGGATCATCATGGTGGCGAGGACGGCGCCGAGCAGCAGGCCGCGGCCGCGGAAGCGGTACTTGGCGAGTCCGTAGCCGCACATCGCGGAGACGACCGAGCTGAGCACGGTGTGCACGAGGGCGATGCCGAGGCTGTTGAGCATGACGCGGCCGAACCCGATGGTCTCCTGGAGCCGGCTCAGGTTGTCGAGCAGCCTGCCGCCGGGCAGGAACGGGGGCGGCGAGTGGAAGAGTTCGGACGTGGAGTGCGTGGCGGCGATGGCCATCCACAGGAACGGTACGAGGCTGACGATCCCGCCGGCGACGAGGACGGCGCGGGCGAGCAGCCGCAGCCCGAGTCTGGCGCCCTTCATCGGCGGCGCTCCCTTCCGAACAGGAGGTACTGGAGCGCGGAGATCGCGGCGATCAGCGCGACGACGACCCAGGCGATGGCGGCGGCGTACCCGAAGTCGAACTGCTGGAAGCCGACCTTGTAGAGGTAGACGACCGGGGTGAGGGTGGCGTCGTCGGGGCCGCCGCGGGTGAGGACGTAGTTCTCGTCGAAGAGCTGGAGGGTGCCGATGGTGGAGGTGACGACGCAGAACAGCAGGACGGGCCGCAGCTGGGGCAGGACGACACGGGTGTACGTGGTGAAGGTGCCGGCGCCGTCGATGGCGGCGGCCTCGTACTGGTCCTTGCCGATGGCCTGGAGCCCGGCGAGCAGGATCACCGCGTTGTAGCCGGTCCAGCGCCAGGTCAGGGTGAGGATCAGTGAGATCCGGGCCCAGGTGGGGTCGTTGAGCCAGTCGACCGGGCCGATGCCGAACACGCCGACGATCTGGTTGACGAGGCCGCCGTCGGTCTTGAGGAGGACCTGGAAGACGACGGCGTACGCGACGAGGGTGGTGACGGCGGGCAGGAAGTGCAGGGCGCGCCAGGTGCCGCGGAAGCGCAGCCAGGACTGGTTGAGCAGGACGGCGAGGACGAGGGCGAGCCCGATCATGACGGGGACCTGCACGACGAGGATCAGCCCCGTGTTGGCGAGGGACTTCAGGAACGCCGTGTCGTGGAACATGCGCCGGTACTGGTCGAGGCCGACCCAGTGGACGGCGCCCGCGTCCTCGCTGGTGAAGGACTGCAGGACGCTCGCGCCCAGGGGGTAGGCGAAGAAGAGGGCGAAGAGCGCGGCGGCCGGTGCGGCGAAGATCCAGCCGGTGCGCCGCAGCCGGCGGCGCGGCCGGCGGGGGCGGCGGCCGGGCACCGGGCGGGCGGAGGTGGTGCCGGGCCCGGTGCGGGTGTCGAGGACGGCCATGGGTGCTAGGCCACCTTCTTCCGTTTGGTGGCCTCGGCGAGCTGGTCGGCGGCGGAGGCGAGCGCGGCCTTCGGGTCTTTGCCGCGCAGCATCACGGCGTTGACGGCGGCGGTGGCGATGTCGCCCGCCTTGGCGTCGTCGTCGGTGTACTCGACGGGCGGGATGTTCTGGGCGAGGCGGGCGAAGACGGCGTTGGCGCGCTGCCCGCCGAAGTACTCCTGCGGTTCGCTCAGGTACGGGTCCTCGAGGGCGGGCAGGTAGGCGGGGAAGAGGCCCTCGCGTTTGAGCATGGAGACCTGGTTGGCCTTGCCGGTGAGCAGGAAGCGGATGAACTCCCAGGCCAGGTCCGCATTCTTGGTCTGGGCGGGGACGCAGAGGGCGGAGCCGCCGATGTTGGAGGTGCGGACGCCGTCGGCGGTGAAGCCGGGCAGCGGGACGACGCCGAACTTCCCCTTCAGCTCCGGCATCTCGGCGGTCAGCGTGCCGGTCCACCAGGCGGCCGTGGGCGTGGTGACGACCTTGCCCTCCTTGGTGGCGGTGACGAGCCCGTCCCAGCCCTTCTCGTAGGAGACGAGTCCGTGCTCGGCGAGGTCGCGCATGACGGTCATGGCCTTGAGCGCGGCGGGGGTGTCGAGGGCGACGCGGCCGCCCTTGAAGTAGGACTGGCCCTGCTGCTGGAGCAGCATGGGGAGGATCCCGGAGTCGGTGGAGTCCATGACCAGGAGCTTGTGTCCGGTGGCCTTCTTGATCCGGATGCCGGCCTTGATGTAGTCGTCCCAGGTGCGCAGGGAGTCGGGGCTCACGCCTGCCGCGCGCAGGTGGTCGGCACGGTGGTAGAGGGCGCAGGGGCCGATGTCCCAGGGCAGGGCGAAGACCTTGTCGCCGTCCGGGCCCCCGGTCACGGTGCGCCAGGCGGCGCGGTCGAAGTCGCCGCCGTAGCGGCCGCCGAGTGCCGCCAGGTCGTAGAAGCCGGTGGGGAAGTTGGCGGTGTAGCGGGGCAGGTAGCTGCCCTCCATGGTGAGCACGTCGGGCAGCCCTCTGCCGCCGCGCAGGCCCACGGTGATCTTGTCGTAGGCGTTGTCGTAGCCGATGTCGACGACCTTGATCTTCGTGCCGGGGTGTCTGGCCTCGAAGGTGCGGCCGAGCCGTTTCATGGCCGTGGCGGCGACGTCCCACGACCAGACGGTGATCGTGCCCGAGAGTTTCGGGCGGTCGCCGGTCTTGCCGTCCTTGCCGCCGAGTTCGCGCGTCTCGCCTCCGCCGCCTCCCGAGCCGCCCATGGCACAGCCCGTGAGCAGGGCGGATGCCGATGCGGTGAGACCCGTGGCCAGAACGCTGCGCCGGGTGGGTGCTGTTGACACTCTTGCCTCCTGGAGCCTGAATGCCTAATGCTGTATTCAGAACACTGAATGACGGACCCGGCCGTCAAGAGGCGTACACACAAAGTTCTCCCGGCCCCGCCGAGCCCGCGCCCCGGGCCGGCACCCGGCCGCCCCCTCCGACTCCCCCGGCTTCCGCCCACCCGAAAGGCGAGGCATGACGTCGTCCCAGGCCCAGGCCTTCGAACCCTTTGAGCCCACTCCGCATCCGTACATCCCGAACGCCGTGCCCGCCGTGCGGCGGGCGATGCTCGACGCGATCGGCGCCGCGAGCGTCGAGGAGTTCTACGCGGACATCCCCGACGGGATCCGGCTCCACCGCCCGCTGAACCTGCCGGCGCCGCTGCGCTCCGAGGCCGAGCTGACCCGGCACATGGAGCGGCTGCTCGGCCGCAACACGACGACCCGCGAGGCCCTGAGCTTCCTCGGCGCGGGCTGCTACCAGCACCACGTGCCGGCCGTCGTCGACGAGATCGTCGACCGCAGCGAGTTCCTGACGGCCTACGCGGGCGAGCCCTACGAGGACCACGGGCGCTTTCAGGCCCTGTGGGAGTACCAGTCGATGATGGCCGAGCTGCTCGACGTCGAGGTCGTCAACGTGCCGGTGTACGACGGCTTCCAGGCCGCGGGCACCGCGCTGCGCATGGCCGGACGCGTCACGGGCCGCCGCCGGCTCGTGATCGCCTCCTCGGTCGGCGCCGACGAGCTGTCCCGGATCCGTGACTACGTGCGCCCCGACCACGACGTGACCGTCGTCCCGGTCGACCCCGCGACGGGCGGAGCCGACCTGGCCGCCGTACGGGAGGCGCTCGCCGGGGGCGAGGTCGCCGCCGTGTACGCGCAGGCCCCCTCCGCGCTCGGCGTGATCGACGCGGGCCTGCCGGACCTGGCCGGACTCGCGCACGCCGCCGGCGCGTTGTACGTCGTCGGCTGCAATCCGATCACGCTCGGGGTGCTCGCTCCCCCGTCCTCGTACGGCGCCGACATCGCGTGCGGGGACATCCAGCCGCTCGGCATCCACCAGAGCTTCGGCGGGGGCAACGCCGGGTTCATCGCCACCCGCGACGAGGAGCGGCTCGTCGCCGAGTACCCCTCGCGCCTGTTCGGGCTCGTGCCCACCGAGGTCGAGGGCGAGTACGGCTTCGGCGACGTCGCGTACGAGCGCACGTCCTTCGCCCAGCGGGAGGAGGGCAAGGAATGGGTCGGCACCGCCGCCGCGCTGCACGGCATCGGCGCCGGGGTGTACCTCGCACTGATGGGCCCGCAGGGCATGCGGGACATCGGCGACACGATCCTGCGGCTCACCGCGTACGCGCGCACCCGGCTGGCCCAAGTGCCGGGGATCGAGGTGCCGTTCGGCGACACTCCGCACTTCGCCGACTTCACGGTCCGGTACACGGGCTCGCGCTCGGCCGCCGAGATCCGCACCGATCTGCGCGGGCACGGCATCTTCGGCGGGGTGCCCACCGGGGAGCGCACGGCCGCGTTCTGCGTGACCGAGGTGCACACCAAGGCCGACATCGACCTGCTCGCCGCCACGCTGGAGGAGATCGTCAAGTGACCGCCCACACCACGCCCGCACCCGTCTCCCCCGACCAGGCGCGGATCGCCCCGAAGCCCGCGCTGCGCCGCTTCCACCAGGCGTCCTGGGACGAGAAGCTGATCTTCGAACTGGGCTCACCCGGCGAGCGCGGCGTCCTCGTCCCCGAGGCCGGCCCCGCGCTCCCCGCCCCCGAGCTGCCCGCCGCCCTGCGCCGCGCCGAGCCGCCCGCCCTCCCCGAGATGTCCCAACAGCAGGTCCTGCGGCACTACTTGCGCCTCTCGCAGGAGAACCTCGGCGCCGACCTCAACATCGACGTGGGCCAGGGCACCTGCACGATGAAGTACAGCCCGAAGGTCAACGACCGGTTCGTGCGCGACCCGCGGATCGCCGCCCTGCATCCGCTCCAGGAGGAGGAGACCGTCCAGGGCGTGCTGCGGATCATCCACGAGCTGGAAGGTCTGCTGAAGGAGATCTCCGGCATGGACCGGGTCTCGCTCCAGCCGGGCGCCGGGTCCGCCGCGATCTACACCAACGTGGCGATGATCCGCGCCTACTTCGCGGCGCGCGGCGAGCTGGAGCAGCGCGACGAGGTCATCACGACGATCTTCTCGCACCCCTCGAACGCGGCCTGCGCGAAGACCGCCGGGTTCAAGGTGATCACCCTGCACCCGGACGCGGACGGCTACCCGGACATCGAGGCCCTCAAGGCCGCCGTCGGACCGCGCACCGCCGCCCTCCTGATCACCAACCCGGAGGACACGGGCATCTACAACCCGCGCATCGAGGAGTTCGTCCGCATCGTGCACGAGGCCGGCGGCCTGTGCTCCTACGACCAGGCGAACGCCAACGGCATCCTCGGCATCACGCGGGCCCGCGACGCCGGGTTCGACCTGTGCCACTTCAACCTGCACAAGACGTTCTCCACCCCGCACGCCTGCGGCGGCCCGGCGGCCGGCGCCTGCGCGGTCACCGCCGACCTGGCCCCCTATCTTCCGGTCCCCACCGTCGAGTTCGACGGCGAGCGCTACCGGCTCGACGACGACCGTCCCGAGTCGGTCGGCAAGATGCGCCCCTTCTACGGCGTCGTCCCGAACCTGGTCCGCGCCTACGCCTGGATCATGTCGCTCGGCGCCGACGGCCTGCGCGCGGCGGCCGAGACGGCCGTCCTCAACAACAACTACCTGCTCCACAAGGTCCGGCAGATCCCCGGCGTCGAGATCCCCTACGCCGAGGGCCGCCCCCGCGTCGAACAGGTCCGCTACAGCTGGCGCAAGCTGTACGAGGACACGGGCGTCCACTCCGAGGACCTCGGGCTGCGCGCGGCCGACTTCGGCACGCACTACTGGACCAGCCACCACCCGTACGTCGTGCCGGAGCCGATGACGCTGGAGCCGACCGAGTCGTACACCCGGGCCGACCTGGACGAGTACGCGGCGATCCTCGCGGAGGTCGCCCGGGAGGCCTACGAGGAACCGGAGACGGTCCGCACCGCGCCGCACCGCTCGACGGTCCACCGGGTGCGCCCCGAGGCCCTGGACGATCCGTCGACCTGGGCGGTGTCCTGGCGCGCCTACCGCCGCAAGATCCTCGGCGAACCCGCGTGACACGGCCCCGCGTCGGCCTCGTGGTCAATCCGGTCGCCGGTCTCGGCGGCCGGGTCGGTCTCGGCGGCACCGACGGCCCGGACCGTCCGCGGCGCGCCCTCGAACTGGGCGCGGTCCCGCGGGCCTCGGCCCGCGCCGAGGAGTCCCTGGCCGAGATCCGGGCCCGCGGGTGCGCCCCGGTGATCGTGACCGCCCCGGGGGCCATGGGCGAGGAGGCGGCCCGGGGAGCGGGCCTCGACGTGGAGACGGTCCCGGCACCTCGCTCCGGTGTGCCGGGCCCGCTCGGCACCACCGCCGAGGACACCGTCGCCGCCGTCCGGGCCGTCGTCGCCGCGGGGGTCGGCCTGTTGCTCTTCGCCGGGGGCGACGGGACCGCGCGGGACGTGGCCCGGGCGCTCGACGGCGCCCCGTGCGTGGTGCTCGGGGTGCCGACCGGGGTCAAGATGCACTCGGCCGTGTTCGCCGTCGGGCCGCGCGCCGCCGGGGAGGTCGCGGCCGCGCGCCTCGGCGGGGCCGCGCCCGGGGTCCGGGACGCCGAAGTCATGGACCGGGACGAGGAGGCATTGCGCGCGGGCCGCACCGCGTCCCGGCTGTACGGCTGGCTCACCGTGCCCGACGTCCCGGCCCGGGTGCAGCAGCGCAAGACGGGCAGCGCCTCGGCCGCGTACGACACGAGCGGCGGGATCGCGGCCGAGCTCGCCGGGCGCGCGGGCGACGGGCTGCTCGTGCTCGGGCCCGGCACGACGACCCGCGCGGTCGCGGCGGCGCTCGGCGCGGACGCCTCCCTGGTGGGCGTCGACGTGCTCGACCTGCGCGGCGGGCAGGCCGTCGTCGCGGCGAAGGACGCGTCGGAGGCCGAGATCCTCGCGCGCCTCGACCCGGCGCGGCCCTGCCATGTGGTCGTCTCGCCCATCGGCGGGCAGGGTTTCCTGCTCGGCCGGGGCAACCAGCAGATCTCGCCGCGGGTGCTGCGCGCGGCGGGCGGGCGCGGCGGGCTGCTCGTGGTGTGCGCGGAGGGGAAGCTCGCCGCGCTCCAGGGCCGTCCGCTGCTCGTCGACACGGGCGACCGCGCCCTCGACGCCGAACTGACCGGCCACGTCCGGGTGATCACCGGGCACCGCCGGATCTCCCTCTACCGAACCGAAGCCTGAATCTCTCTGTCTACAGCGTCTCCAGGAGGACACGATGATCTCTCTCGACGGCAAGCGCGCGATCGTCACCGGCGCCGGCGCCGGCATCGGCCGGGCCACCGCCCAGGTCCTCGCCGAGCTGGGTGCCCGGGTGGTCGTCGCCGACATCGACGCGGACGGCGGCGAGCAGACGGCGAAGGACGTCGGCGGCACGTTCGTGCGGTGCGACGTGTCGCGGCGCGAGGACTGCGAGGCGGTCGTGGCGACGGCCGAGGACCGGTTCGGCGGCGTCGACGTGCTGTTCAACAACGCGGGCGTCATCCGCCGCTCCACGGTCTGCGAGATCACCGAGGACGACTGGGACCTCGTGATGGCGGTGAACGTCCGCTCGATCCTGCTGATGAGCCGCCTCGTCATCCCCGGCATGGCGGCGCGGGGCGGCGGTTCGATCGTCAACACCGGATCCGGGTGGGGCATATCGGGCGGTGCGCGGGCCGTGTCGTACTGCGCGTCGAAGGGCGCGGTCGTCAACATGACCCGCGCGATGGCCATCGACCACGGCCCGGACAACATCCGGGTGAACTGCGTCTGCCCCGGCGACACCGCCACCGGGATGCTCGCCGAGGAGGCGCGGCAGCTCGGCGAGAGCGCCGACGCGTTCTACGCGGACGCCGCCGACCGGCCGCTCGGCCGGATCGGGCAGCCCCGGGACATCGGGCAGACGGTCGCGTTCCTCGCCTCGGACGCGTCGGCGTTCATCAGCGGCGCGATCATCCCGGTGGACGGCGCCGGTACCGCCTGACCGGCGGCGTGGCGGATAATCGACCGGACCGAATGGGGAGGGCTGCCGAGATGCCGATCGAGAACCGACCGTTGCGTGAGCAGGTGAAGGAGGAACTGCTCAGGCGCCTAGGCAGCGGCACGATCGCGACGAGCGAGCCGATCAACGAGGGACAGCTCGCCACCGAGCTCGGCGTGAGCCGCACGCCGCTGCGCGAGGCCCTGATCACGCTGGAGCGCGAGGGCGTGATCACCAGCGAGCGCGGCAAGGGCTTCCGCTTCACGCCGCTCAGCGCGCAGGAGTTCCGGGACCTGACGGCGATCGTCGCGACCCTGGAGGCGCTCGCGCTGCGCTCCAGCGCCCCGGACCATCTGGCGGAGATCGCGCCGCGCCTGCTGGAGGAGGCCCGCGCGTTCTCCGCGCCGCAGGCCCCGCACGACGTCATAGAGCGCTACGACGACGCGTGGCACGACCTGCTCCTGTCGGGCTGCGCCAACGGGCGGCTGATGCAGCTGATCACGTCCTTGAAGCTCACGATGCACCGCTACGAGCGGGTGGCGCTCGGCGACCAGGACGTCCTGGAGCGCTCGGCCGTGGAGCACGAGCGGATCGCCGAGTGCCTCCAGAGCGGCGACCTGGACGCGGCGGTGGCGGCGCTCCAGGAGAACTGGAACAGCGGGATGGACCGCATCCTGGAGCGCTTGAAGGACTGAGCGCTCTCCTGGCGGTCCGCGGACGGGGCCCGGAGTCGTGACGC
>NZ_JBHYTK010000170.1:0-8692 GCF_042749255.1 Streptomyces sp. NPDC059524
ACGTCCGGGTGCGTGGGCCCCGCCTTCTCGGTGGGTGCCGCCGGGTCAGTCGTCGAGCGCGACGAGCACGGGCTTCAGGTCCACGAACTTGAAGTCCGTGGCGTCCCGGCCCGTCTCCCCCGGCTTGTCGTCGCCGTCCTGGACGACGAGGAGGCCGTGCGGGTACTTCGTTCCGAGCGGCTCGTTCAGGACGGCGGCGCCGTCGCTCTCCTCGGTGCCGTCGAGGGTGGCGGAGGCGGCCGTGATCCTGAACCCGCCCTCGTACTCGTTGTCCTCGTCGAGCTCGCGGTCGTAGGCGGCGAAGGTGTTGTCGCCCTGGCTGGAGGCGAGGAGATAGCCGTCGCCGTCCTTCTGGCGCAGCAGGGTGAGTCCCTCGACGTCGGCGCGCAGACGCGTTCCGCCGAAGCCGGGGTCCGCGCCCGGGACGCACTCCTCGGTCTCCGGGTCGTACGTGCCCGGCACGCCGTACTCGCGGACCTTGTCGACGAGTTCGGGGGTGCCGCCGAGGTCGGCGTCCATGCGCCAGATGCCGACGTCCTCCTGCCCCGCGTAGAGCGTGCCGGTCTCCGGGTCGACGACCATGCCCTCGACCTGCGGCAGTTCGTCCGGCTCGGCGCACGGGGACCAGGTCCTGCCGTTCGGCAGCTTGAAGGCGGAGGGCAGTGCGAGGGTACGGATCTTCCGGTACGAGACGGTGCCGTCGGAGCCCGCGGTCAGTTCCAGCAGGCTGAGTTCGGTCCGCTCGCGCCGGCTGACCACCGCGTACGAGCGGCCGCTGGACGGGTCGGTCCAGGTGGCGAGGCCGTATGCGGTGCGCTGCTCGTTGATCTCCTCCTGGGAGCCGGAGAAGACCGCCGGGGCCGTGGGCGCGGTCACGTCGGTGAGCGGGGCGCCCGAACCGCTGCCGTCGATCCGGTAGATCCGCAGCCGGTCGCTGCCACGGTCGCTGGTGACGGCCAGATCGGCCTTGCCGGAGCGGGTCTTCATGCCGGGCACGAGGTCGACGTTGTTGAACCGGCCGGGCGCGTCGTCCGGACCGGGGGCACGCGGCGCCGGGACGGACTGCACTTCGCGCGCGTCGAGGTCGTAGACGCGCAGGCCTCCCTCCTTCACCGTGGCGATGACGAGGCTGCGGTCCGGGTCCGCCGGGTTGCGCCAGATCGCGGGGTCGTCGGCGTCCGCGTTGCCGCCCGCCTCGTCGTCGTACACGGCCGGTGTCTCTGCGGTCGGCCGCACCGCGGGCAGGTCGTCCGCCGCGACGGCGGATCCGGGTACGACGGTGGACAGTGCGGCGAGCGCGGTCAACAGCGCGAGCCGGCCTACGACTTGGCGGGCCCGGTGGGACGGAGCCATGAAGGGGGATCCTTTCCTTGTCACGATCATGACCAGCTCACGGTCGGGCGGCCCGGTGAAGGAATCCGGGGGGCGAGGTGATCAGGACGCGTCCCGAAGGTGAAGAACGTGAGGCATCATGTTCGTCGCCGTGACGTTCATCGGGGGGATCATCGTGCGGATCGCTGCTCTGTTTCTTGCGCTGGCCGTGTGGGTGGGTGTGCCCTTGTCGGCGGCCCCCGCAGCCTCGGCGGCGGCCTCGAGCACCGCACCGTCGGTGCCCGAGGTGTCCGGGGTCGGGCCGGTGCGCACGGTCGCCGCGTCGCGGCCGCGCCCCAAGCGCAAGTCGGGCAGCCGCACCGGTACGGGTGCGAAGCGCCGGCACGGCGAACGCCCCGGCACGGGCGACTACGTGACCGGTGCCGCGGTGTCCTGGTGGGTCTACGCCACGTACGGGCTCGGCGGTCTCGCGGTGCTGATCGTGGTCGGCCTGCTCGTGCTGTTCCTGCTGCGCCGCCGGCAGGCCCGCACGGACTGAGCACCCGGGCGGTACGTCCCCGGGCGACGCGCCGGTCACGGTGCGGGGCTGCGGCACCGGACGCGCCAGAATCGGCCCGTGCTGCATGTACGACTCATCGCCCCGCCCGACCGCACCGACGCCGCCGTGCGCGTCGCCGCGGACAGCCCCGCCGCCGTGAACGTGGTCCTGCTGCGGGGCGCCGCGCACCAACCGCCGGGTGACGTCGTGGAGTTCGACGTCGCCCGCGAGGCCGCCGACACCGTGCTGCGTGAACTGCGCGCGCTCGGCCTGGAGGAGAGCGGCGGCGTCACGGTGGAGCAGCTCGACCTGTCGCTGTCCCGCGCGGCGGACCGGGCCGAACGACTCGTACCGGGGGACCCGGACGACGCGGTCGTCTGGGACGAGCTCGCGGCGCACACCGCCGCCGACTCGCGGCTCACCTGGGCGTTCCTGGCCTTCCTCACGCTGGCGACACAGATCGCCGCCATCGGCGCGCTCCTCGACCAGCCGGTCCTCATCGTCGGCGCCATGGTGCTCGGCCCGGAGTTCGGCCCCGTCTCGGCCATCTGCTTCGGTCTGGTGCGCGGGGACGGGCGAGCCGTCGGCGGTGCGCTGCGCACGCTCGTGGTCGGCTTCGCGGTCGCCGTCGCGTTCACGATGGCGTGCGCGGCCGTGGGGCGGGGGCTCGGCTGGGTCACGCCGGACATGCTGGTCACCCGGCCGCTGACCGACTTCATCGTCCATCCGGACCGCTGGTCGTTCATCGTGGCGCTGCTCGCGGGTGTCGCCGGCATCCTCTCCCTGACAGCCGGCAAGTCGGCCGTGCTCGTGGGGGTGTTCATCTCGGTCACGACGGTGCCCGCCGCCGGAAACCTCGCGCTCGCCGTGCCGCTCGCGCACTGGGACGAGGTGAGCGCTTCGCTGGTTCAGCTCGGCCTGAACCTCATGGGCATGCTGATCTCCGGCACCGCGACCCTGATCGTCATGAAGCAGCTCTGGGCCCGGTACGGCCTGCCGCTGAAGGCTCCCCGTGCCGCCCGTGAGACCGCCTGACGGGCCTCCGCCACCGGCCGCTTGACGGAGCGTTCAGGAAGCGGCCGACCGGACGTGGACCCGCCCCTCGTCGTCGACCTTCGTCTCCCAGCGCCGGGCGTCCGCCGCCGCCGGCCCGCGCACCGCGCTGCCGTCGGCGAGCCGGAACTCGCTGCCGTGCCACGGACACCGGACGCAGTCACCGTCGTCCAGCACCTCGCCCTGGTCCAGGGGGCCGCCCGCGTGTGTGCAGACGGCGGACAGCGCGTACACCGTCGGCCCGCGCCGGACGAGGACCACCGGCACCTCACCGGCCTTCACCCGCATGGGCTCGCCCTCGCTCAAGGCGTCCAGCGCGGCGACGTCCGTCCACTCGTCGACCTCCGGCTGGAACGCGGTGTGGCTCACACCGACGCCCCGGACCAGCGTCAGATGGCCACCGAGGTACGAGGCGCCCGCGGTGAACGCGAACCCGATGCCGCTGAGCACCGCACCGGTCCCCCGCCGGCCCCGGCCGCGCGCGACCCAGCTCGCCGTCTGCAGCACGGTCGCGGTCGCGTTGCAGATCCCGTGCACGGCGCCGATCCGCTGGTCGGGGCCGTACGAGTCGGACCAGTCGGAGGCTCCCGAGACCGCGGTCGGGACCGCGGCGAGCAGCCCCACCCCGACCAGCCGGCGCGCGGCACCGGCCCCGGCCGGGCCCGCCGTCGCGTCGAGCACCGAGGCCATCGCCCAGGCGCCGATGGGGACATCGGTCAGCATCGGGTGCAGCTGATGGCCCAGCCAGGTGCCCGACAGGGCGTTCTTGACCGCTCGGCAGCGCGTGGCACGCCGCACCCGTCCGGCAGCGGAACGGCACAGGCCGTCCAGCGCCCCCAGGTCCTCGACCTGCTTGATCAGGTGCTGTGCCATGGTCGCTTCTCTCGTCGGGAGCGGATTCAGCGGGTACGGAACCAGCGAGTCCCCCCACAACCTAAAACCACTCCCGCCGCCCCTGCATGTCGAGCCGCCGCCGTTCGACGCGGGCCGTGACGCGCCTTTCCCGGTTCAGCGGATGTCGTGGTCGGGGTGCGTCTCGTCGTACGCGTGGCGGGCCTCGGCGATGACGGTGCGGTGGGCGAGGGACCAGTCGGCGAGTGCCTTGACCAGGTGGGTCAGTCCGGCTCCGGTGTCGGTGAGCCGGTAGTCGACCTGGGCCGGGACGGTCGGATAGACGGTGCGCAGCACGAGGCCGTCGCGTTCGAGCCTGCGCACCGTGAGGGTGAGCATCCGCTGGGAGATGCCGTCGACGGCGCGCTGCAGCTCACGGAAGCGGCGCGGCCCGCCGGCCAGTTCGACGATCACGAGCACGGACCACTTGTCGCCGATGCGGTCCAGGACGTCGCGGATGCCGCAGTCGGGGTGGTCCTCGCGCCCGCACGGGTCGAGCTCGGCAGGGGTGGTTACCCCGGTGTGCGTGGGTGACATCAGAATGCCTTCTTGTCGCCGGTGGTCGTGCGCTCGAGGATCAAGCGTAGTTACTGATGAGAACCACCGAAGGAAGACTGCGCTGCGATGAACACGATCTTGGTGACGGGAGCCAACGGGAGCCTCGGCTCGGCGACCCTGGAGGCGCTGCGGGCGAGCGGTGCCCCGGCCACGGGCGGCAGCCGGACGCCCGGCGCGGAGATGCGGCGTCTCGACTTCGACGACCCCTCGAGCCTGGACCTCACAGGAGTGGCGACCCTGGTCCTGGTCTCCGCCGGGTACGCCGAGGACGACCGGGTCGTCGCCCGGCATGCGGCGGTCCTGGACGCCGCAGTCCGCGACGGCGTCCGTCATGTCCTCTACACCAGCCTGACCACGGCCGGTGACCACCTCGGTTTCGCGCTGGCCCACCGCGCCACCGAACACCTCGTCCGCGCGAGCGGGCTTTCGTGGACGATCCTGCGCAACGGCCTGTACGCCGAACTCTTCGGCGGCCTGCTGATGTGGTCCGGCGAGGGTGTCGAGTCGGCTTTCGGGGACGGCGCCCTGGCAGCGGTGGCCCGCGAGGACCTCGCCGACGCTGCCGCGATCGTCGCGGCGGATCCCGCCCCGCACGCGGAGCGCGTCTACGACCTGGTCGGTACGCCGATCACGGCGCGGGAGGTCGCGGACCGACTCGGTGTCCCCCATCACACGATCGGCCTGGGCGAGTACCGGCGCAGGCTCCTCGACGAGACGCCCGGGCTCCTGCCGTTCCAGCCGCCCATGCTCGCCTCGATCGCCACCGGCGTCCGGCACGGTTTCCTGGCCGGCACGACCCCCGACCTCACGGCTCTGCTCGGCCGCCCGGCCCGCGACCCCTTGACCACCGCCGCGTCAGCGGCCTCCACCGGTCACCGGTCTGCTTAGGCGAGCAGCGACACGACCATGGCGACCAGGCCGATCGCCACCAGGAGTGTCACCACGGCGATCGCGATCAGGGGCATGGTGCCCCAGCCCTTGCGCAGCAGCTCGGACTGCGGGTACGAGATGGCGGCGGACGTCCCTTCCTCGCCGGGTGGGGTCTCGCCGGGCGGCACTGCGCCACCGGCGGCGAGGCCTGGCGTTCGGCGCGGATCGGGGTCGGTCCCGTTCATGACACGCCTCCTCTCGGTGACGTCTGCGCCCGACGGGTACCCCCGCACCGGCGGGGGTACCGTCCCTTTCCGCATGGTTCGATCACTTCCGGGTACCGGAAAGCCATCGGACGAGCCGCTGGGGGAAGACCATGTGTGACGACACGATCCCCATGGAACTGTTCGCGGGCGCGGCCCAGGACGCCCTGCGCGACCTCCGCCGGTCCTCCGACGACGCGGCCGCGCTGGACACCCTCGCCGCCTGCGACATCCTCGTACCGGAACCGGCCGGTTCCGACGCCGGGAACAGCCCGGAGAACGGCAGACTGACCCTGCCCGTGATCGACGAACCGCCGGGGCTGCACGCCGTGCCCGTCTTCACGTCACCGGAGCGCATGGGCCAGGCGCTCCCCGGCATCCGCAGGAGCCATCAGGTGCAGCTCGGCCTGCTGGCGGCCAATTGGCCCACCGACGAGGACCTGGCCCTCCTCATCGATCCGGGCCACCACGACGGCCTCATCCTGACCAGCCGGGGCGTGCGCTCCCTGCTCGCGGAGCGCGGGGACGGCGCCTAGGAAACAGCCTCTAGAGTCCCAGGTCGCGGCCGACGATCTCCTTCATGATCTCGGTGGTGCCGCCGTAGATCGTGCTGATGCGCGAGTCCAGGTAGTCGTGGGCGATGCGGTACTCGAGCATGTAGCCGTAGGCGCCGTGGAGTTGGAGGCAGCGGCCGACGGTGTTCACGTACGTCTCGGTGGCCCAGAACTTCGCGGCGGCCGCGTCGACCGCCGAGAGCTCGCCGCGGGAGTGCCGGGCGAGCAGGTCGTCGAGGTGACTGCGGCCGACGCGGGCGGTGGTGACCATCTCGGCGAGTTCGAAGCGGGTGTTCTGGAACGAGCCGATGGGCTTGCCGAACGCCGTGCGCTGCTTGACGTAGTCCAAGGTGCGTTCGAGAACGCCCTCCATGGACGCGACGGCGTTCGCGGCGATCGAGATGCGCTCCTGCGGCAGGTTGCGCATGAGGGAGGCGAAGCCCGTGCCCTCCTCGCCGAGCAGATTGGCGGCCGGCACGCGCACGTCCTGGAAGACCAGCTCGCTGGTGTCCTGGGCGTGCAGGCCGACCTTCTCCAGGTTGCGGCCGCGTGAGAAGCCGGGCCGGTCGGCCTCGACGACGATCAGGCTGAGCCCGCCGTGCCGGTCCGGGCCGGTCCGTACGGCGGTGACGACGAGGTCGGCGTTCTGGCCGTTGGAGATGAAGACCTTGCTGCCGTTGAGCACGAACGTGTCGCCGTCGCGGACGGCGGTGGTGGCGATCCCGGCGAGGTCGCTGCCCGTGCCGGGTTCGGTCATCGCGACGGCGACGACGAGCCGGCCCGCCGCAATCCCGGGCAGCCAGCGGGCCTTCTGCTCGTCGTCGGTCAGATCGGTGAAGTAGGGCACGACGATGTCGCTCGACAGACCCACGCACGCGAGAGCGTCCGCCGCGGGATGACGGGAGAACTCCTCGCCGATCACCGCGTTGAAGCGGAAGTCGGTGATGCCGCCGCCCCCGTACTCCTCGGGGATGTTGAAGCCGAGGAGGCCCGCGCGGGCGGCTTCCTCGAAGAGCGCGCGGTCGACCTTCCCCTCGGCCCGCCAGCGCTCCACGTGCGGTGCGGCGTGTTTGTCGGCGAACGCGCGGGCGGTGTCCCGCAGCAGCTCGTGCTCGTCGTCGTAGAGGGAGCGCTGGGCGGAGATCACACGGGTCATTCGGTCACCACTCCTGATGCGGACACTGACGCGTCGGCTCTTGCCGACCCCGGAACGCGTCGTTATGTTAATCAGAAATCACACCCATGGACATACCTGCCGGACCGTCAACTCTCCAGTGGCACAGGCGAGTACGGCCAGGATTCGACCTACGTGGAAGTAGGTAAGTGAATGGGAAATATCAGTAGACGACGTGTACTGTCGCTGGGCGCCGTGCTGGGTCTGGCGGGTGTGGCGTCCGCGCCCGAGGCGTGGGCCTGGTCGTCCCGCGGTTCGCTCGCCGGCACCGACGCGGTCACCGATCCGTTCCAGGTGTGGGATCCGGAGCCGGACGAGGTGGCCGCGCGGCTCCTGGCCGACGGTGTGATTCCGGCGGTCAACACCGCATGGCGCTCCTGGGTCGACAACGCGGACCCGCTGCCGTCCGGCATGCCGGACTATCTGACCAGCTACCTCCAGCAGGTCAACCGGCTGCCGTCCTGGGCGGACGCCACCGCACTCGCCGCGTCCGAGCGCTACTACAAGCGTCTCGCCTCGTACCTGTTCGTCTCCCAGAGCCTGGGCAGCGGCATCATGAGCACCGTCATCCCGCGCGAGGCCAGGGCCGTCTACTGGTCGGCGGGCGGCGCCGACATGAAGGAACGCGCGGCCAAGACGTTCACCTTCGGCTACGACCTCAACTCGGAGACCGCCTGGCAGCCCACGGGGCACTTCGTCGTCACGGCCAACAAGACCCGCCTGGTTCACTCGGTGGTGCGCAATCTGCTGCCGACGTCCGCGCGCTTCATGGAGACCTCGGACCAGCCGAAGCCGATCAGCAACGGTGACATCCTGCGCACCTTCCACTCGGTGGCGACGTACGCGCACAGCAATCTGCTCAAGTGGGGCATCCGCCTGTCCGCCGCGGAGCAGGAGGCCGACCTGCACGCGTGGCAGGTCGCTCTCCATCTGCTGGGCGTGCGGCGGGAGTTCATCCCCGCCACGTGGGCCGACGCCCTGGCGCAGGCGGAGCACATGCTGTGGCCGAACCTGGGCCCCACCACCGAGGGGACCAGCCTGGCCGAGACGCTGCTGGGCTACATCACGCAGCCCACGCTGGGTCTGGCCACGGGCTTCGTCCACGAGTTCGTGCGCTATCTGCTCGGCGACGAGATGTGCGACTGGCTCGGGCTGCGCCGCGACTGGGCCCAGGCCGCCCTCATCAAGGTGGAGTGGCCACTGTACGTCGCCTTCCGCGAGGGGACCTCGGGCGTGTTCCCCGGCAGCGGCTACCTGTTCGACCAGGCCCTGCGCGGCATCGCGATGCTGTATCTCAACAACGGCACCTCCGCCACGCAGACCCCGGTGACACTCCCGGCCGCGAACAGGCCGGGCGCCTGAGCCGTGACCCCGCGGCGCCCCCCCCCCCCCCCCCGCGAGCCGGCCGCCCCCGCCCCCCCCCCCGACGACAACTCAAACACGCGCCCCCCCGCACACT
>NZ_JBHYTK010000170.1:8702-17335 GCF_042749255.1 Streptomyces sp. NPDC059524
GCGTTTTTAACACACCCCCGCCCCCCCCCCCCCCCACCCCCGGTGTACCCCCCCGGCCCCCACCCGCCGGGCCGCCGCCGCCGTCCCCCCGGGCCGCCCCCCCCCGGTTTCTCCGGGGGCGGCGCCGCGGGCACGGCCGGAGTCACAGACCGAGGGCCCGGACGACCAGGGTGGTGAGCCCGTCCCGGTTTTCGGGGCTGTCCTGCCATCGCAGGCGGCGACCGGCCTCGACGACCACACCGAACCCGGCGTGGACCAGGACCCGGGCCTGACGCGCGTCCAACTCAGGGCGTGCCAGCCGTAGTTGCTGCTCCCACACGGCGATGTGCTCGCGCTGCGCGAGGATCAGGGGCCGGCGCAGCTCGTCGGGCAGCCCGGCGACCTCGGCCTCCGCGACACTGATGAGCCCGGTGTGCTCGAAGCTGTAGCCGACGTACGCCGACGCCAGCGCGACGACCGCGTCGCGCGGGTCGGTCACCTCGTCGAGGCTCCGCTCGACGGCCTGTGCGAGCAGCGCCGCCGCCTGCAGACAGGCGGCCACCAGGATGTCCACCTTGGTGGCGTAGTGCCGGTAGAGCGCGGACGGGGCGAGGCCCACGGCCCGCGCGATCTGCCCGTTGGTGACCTTGGCGAATCCGTCGCGGGCGAACAGCGGGACCGCGGCGGCGAGGATCTCCGCCCGCCGCGTGCGCGGCACGGACCGGGCGGGCGGTCCGACGGAGCGCGGGGGGCGTACGACCTGCTCGGGCGTGGTCGCTGCGACGCGCAGGGCGGAGGCCAGCAACTCCTCCTCCAGGCGCCGCCGGGCCAGGGAGTTGTGGTGCTGCGTGATGGACCCGATCGCGCCGAGCGCCGCCACGGCCCGCACCTGCGCGCGGGGCTGCGGGTGTGCGCGGCGTACACCCTCGGAGACCCGGCCGACGACGCGCGCGAACTTCGCCTTGAGCAGCCGCCGGTCCTCGGCTTCGAGGTAGCGCGCCTCCCAGCGGTAGAGGCCTCCGGACGCGCGGTGCGCCACCGCGACCCGGGTGACTGCGCCGAGCACCTCCGCGAGGTCCGCCTCGGACGGCACCTCGTCGAGGGTCGCGACGAGCCGGTCCACCATGACGTTCGCGCACGCGGCGAACAGCGCGTACTTGTTGGGGAAATGGCGGTACAGGGCCGTGGCCGTGATGCCCACGGCGGCCGCGATCTCCTCCATGGACGCCGCGTGGTAGCCGCGCTCGCTGAACACCCGGCCGGCCGCCCCGACGATCAACTGCTTGCGATTGCGCGGGCGCGTGGCCGCGATCGGCTCGGCGGTCACCGGCAGCGAGAAGGTCGTGGAGAGTGGGCCATGCGCACCAGTCAATCACACGGACCGGTGTGGGCCGCGCCCGCTCCACACCTCGCCCCTCACGTGACGCGCCGTTCACATCCCATGTGATTTTCCATTAACAAAGGGCTTCTTGGGCGATGCCCGCGCGGGCATAATGGCCCTCGCTCGCGCCCCACCCCGTTCCGCCCCGCCCCGCCCGTCCGGAACCTGAGGAGTGGCATGTCCACCGATACGGCTCCCGCCTGGTCCTTCCGGCACCACTGGATGGCACAGACGGCCACTCACGCGGCCATGCGGCCCGACAAGCCCGCGCTGCGCCACCTCGGGGAGACCACGACGTGGGCCGAACTCTCGCGCCGGTCCCTGCGGCTGGCCGCCGCGCTCTCCGACCGGGGCGTCGGCGAGGGCGACCGGGTGGCCCTGCTGACGCTCAATCACCCATGGTTCGTGGAGAGTGTGTTGGCGGCGAACAGTCTGGGCGCCATGGCCGTCCCGCTCAGTTTCCGGCTCGCCCCGCTCGAGCTGGGGTACATCCTGGCCGACTGCACCCCGTCCGCCGTCGTCGTCGACGCCCAGCTCCTGCCGCTGCTCCGCTCGGTCCCGGCCGCGGCGTCGATCGGCACCGTCGTCGTGATCGGCGAAGGCGGCGCGGGCGAGGGCGAGTTGGCGTACGAGGACCTTCTCGCCGCGCACGAGCCGATGGAACTGCCGGACGTCCCCGAGGACGCCACGGCGCTGATCATGTACACCTCGGGCACCACCGGCAGGCCGAAGGGTGTACTGCTCTCGCACCGCAACATGCAGGTGCAGGCGATCACCTGCATCCGGGCGATGGAGATCTTCGACGACTCCGACGTCGGCTTCCTGACCGCGCCCTTCTTCCACATCGCGGGACTCGGCTCGATCGTCGCGAACATCCTGGTCGGCGGCACCGTCGTCATCCACCCGCTCGGCGCCTTCGACCCGAAGGCCGTGCTCGACGCGTACGAACGCGAGGGCGCCACCGTGGTGTTCAACGTGCCGCAGCAGTGGGACCTGCTCTGCGCCCAACCCGACATCGACAAACGGGACCTGAGGCTGCGCGTCATCAGCTGGGGCGCCGCGCCCGCGAGCGACGCGACCCTGCGCGCCATGGGCGAGGCGTTCCCCGACGCCCTGAACGTGGCCGTGTTCGGCCAGACCGAGACCTCGCCGATCACCTGCGTCCTGCGCGGCAGGGACTCGCTGCGCAAACTCGGCTCGGTCGGCCGCCCGATCCCGACCCTCCAGTACCGCATCGTCGACGAGGCGATGAACGACGTACCCGTCGGCGAGGTCGGCGAGATCGTCTACCGCGGTCCGACGGTGACGCGAGGGTACTGGCGCAAGCCGCGGGAGACCGCGGAGGCCTTCGAGGGCGGCTGGTTCCACTCCGGCGACCTGGTCCGGATGGACGAGGAGGGCTTCGTCTGGGTGGTCGACCGCAAGAAGGACATGATCATCAGCGGCGGCGAGAACATCTACTGCGCCGAGCTGGAGAACGCCATCGCCGGGCATCCCTCGGTGCTGGAGGTCGCGGTGATCGGCCGGTCCGACGAGCGCTGGGGCCAGGTACCGGTCGCGTACGTCACGCTCGCTCCCCAAGCGTCGCTGTCCCTCGGGGAGTTGACCGAGTTTCTCGACGGACGGATCGCGTCGTTCAAGATGCCCAAGGACCTCGCCGTCGGTGACGGGCTGCCCCGCAACGCGGGCGGCAAGGTCGTCAAGCACGCGCTGCGCACCCAGGACGAGCAGCAGGCGCCACGGGCCTGAACGCCTGAACGCCCGAGCCGAACCCACCTCGGAGGACGGTCCCATGCAGCTCGACTCCCGCCGGCGGGCGGCGCTCACCGCGATCTGCGACACCTTCGCCCCGGGGGACGGCGCGGCGATCCCGTCCGCCGGCGCGCTCGGCGCGGTGCCCGTCGCCGAGTCCCTCGTACGCGCCCTGCCGCGCGCCGCCGACCGCAAGCAGCTCACCACCTTGCTCGGCCTGTGGAACACGAGGGCGGCCGGACTGTTCCTGGGTACCGGCGGGCGCCGGTTCTCGGACCTGACGCCGGCCGCCCGCGAAGAACTGCTGCTCCGCCTGGGCGACGCACCGTCCGAGCGCAAGCGGGTGCTCTTCCAGGCCCTGCGTTCCCTGGCGACCTCGGCGTACCTCCTGGCGCCGGGCCCCACCGGCACCTCGCCGGTCTGGGAGGCCATCGGCTACCCCGGCCCCCTGGGCACGCGGGCGGACGCCCCGCTCCCCCGTCTCTCTCCCGTGTCGCCGACGGCCGACACGACGTTCGACTGCGATGTCGTCGTGGTCGGCTCCGGCGCCGGGGGCGGAACCGCGGCGGCCGTTCTCTCCGGTGCCGGGCTCGACGTGGTCGTGCTGGAGCGCGGCGGGTACTACGACGACGCCGACTTCGACGGCGGCGAACACTCGGGGCTCACCCGCCTCTACGCGGGCGGCCCGGCGGCCACCGCCGAGGGCCAGGTCTCCCTCGTCGCGGGGTCCTGTCTCGGCGGCGGGACAGTCGTCAACTGGACCACCTCCTTCCGAACGCCGGACGAGATCCGGACGGAGTGGGCGGGTCTGGGAGCCGCACAGTTCGCGGAGAAGGAGTACACGCAGGCGCTGGACGCGGTGACGGAGCGGCTGTCCGTGAACGGCGACCACAGCGCCGCGTCCGCCCGCGACGCCGTGATGGAGCGCGGGCTGCGCGCCCTCGGCTGGCACGTCGACGCGATGCCCCGCAACGTCGTGGGCTGCGACACGGGCACCGACTGCGGGCGCTGCGGATACGGCTGCCGGCTCGGTGCCAAGCAGTCCGTCACGAAGACCTGGCTCGCCGACGCGGAGGCCGCGGGCGCGCGCCTGGTCGTCGACACCGCCGTCCGCACGATCGACGTGAAGCAGGGCCGCGCGGTCGGCGTCCGCGCCGTGACCTCGTCCGGCCACTCCGTGACCGTACGGGCCCGCGCCGTGGTCGTGGCGGCCGGCGCCGTCCAGACGCCCGCCCTGCTGCGCCGCTCCGGGTTCACCGACCCGAACATCGGGCGGTATCTGCGCCTGCATCCGGCCACGGCCGTGTGGGGCGTCTTCGACGAGGAGATCCGCCCCTGGGAGGGCGGGATGCAGACCCGGTACTCGCGCGAGCACAGCGACCTGGACGGCCGCGGACACGGCGTCATCTACGAGACCGGGCCGGGCAACCCGGCCGCTCTCCAGGGCTTCATGAACTGGCGGGGCGCCGCCGCCCATCTCGACGCCCTGAAGGACCTCGGCCGCACCGCGGGCGTCGGCGTCATCACCCGCGACCGCGACAGCGGTGTCGTGAAGGTGGCGCGCGACGGCGAGCCCGTCCCGCACTACCGGCTCTCGGCGTACGACGCCGCGCATCTGCACGCCGGGATCGAGGGGGCCACCAAGATCCTGGCCGCCGCCGGAGCCCGCCGCATCCGGTCCGCCCATCAGTCGGGCCCCGCCTACGAGCCCGGCCGCAGGGGCACGTACGAGGAGTTCGTCGCCGCGTGCCGCACCGCCGGATACGGGCCGGGCCGTTGCGCGATCGCGGCGCTGCACATCATGGGCACGGCCCGCATGGGCGGTTCCCGGAACACGAGCGCCACCGACCCGGACGGCGCGACCTGGGAGGTTCCCGATGTCGTGGTCGCCGACGCGTCCTGCTTCCCCACCTCGTCGGGGGTGAACCCCATGATCTCCATCGAGGCGATCGCCCACATGAACGCCACGAGGCTGGCGGAGCGGCTCGGCAGGTAGCCGGCGCGGTACGGCTGCTTCGCGGTAATTCCCGTGCGGGACAACCATGTTGGCGGTCGGTGAGCGGGGCCGGATCTTCGACCGGGACGCGACACCCACGCGCAGCGACCGGCGGCCCGCGGTCTGGCCGGACGTGTGAATGCGCGGTGGGCCCGTCGGCGCGTCTTGGGCGTGTCACGTCCGGCCGCGTCGAAGATGCCGGGATGAGCGATGCGACCAAAGCAGTTCTCGAAGGCGGGCCCGACGATCTCCCCGAGCGGATCGTCTCCGTGTCCGCGCCCGGAGAAGACATCAAGATCGCCTTTCGAGGCGGGTACGAGCATTTCCGGGCCACGACGCGTGATCAGGACACCCCGGAGGGTTCGTTGCCGGTCTACGAGTGGTGGGAGCGGACGGAACTGCCCGGCTAGCGGCCCCTTCCCGTGACATCCGCCGCCTCCCGCGCGACGATGGAGGTGGAGTCCAGTGATGGCACGGATGTTCGTCGAGGGCGACGAGGTGGTCGTGCACCTGTCCCTGCGCGAGAGG
Organism: Streptomyces sp. NPDC059524; assembly: GCF_042749255.1. NCBI lineage: Bacteria > Bacillati > Actinomycetota > Actinomycetes > Kitasatosporales > Streptomycetaceae > Streptomyces > Streptomyces sp. NPDC059524. The sequence continues at coordinate 14,339 of NZ_JBHYTK010000170.1, forward strand.
GCGGCCGCACGCAGGGGCGACGTGCGCGCTCCGCTCGGCTCGGTGAGCCGGGTGACGGTGGAGCCCTCCTGGTGGCGCGCCCTGCGCGGGGTCCCGCACAAGGGCCGCTGGACCGCCGGGACGCGGTGCGTCGGCACGCGCACGTACGAGGGTGGTTCGGACTTCGTCGCCATCCGGCACGGCCGGCCGGTCGTCTGCGTCGAGTTCCGGGACCCCGCGCCCTTCCGCCTCCTGGCCACCTCCGTCGCCACGCTCGCCGAGGCCCGCGACCGAGCGCGGGCCATCAGCGATCGGGCCCCGGATCCGGACACGTCCACGCCCTGCCGCCAGCCGCTGCCCGTGCCGGAGGAGGACGACGAGAACACGGCCCTCGACCAGCGCCGTTCGGACACCGAGTGAGGGGCACGCGGGGGCGCGGGCACGAGAGTTGACCGTCGTATAGTCACGGTCGGCTCGTGTGCGGGGGAGGCAGGATGAGCAGTCGGGGTCCGGCGGGTGGCGGGGACATCGAGGACACGTGGCGCAAGCCGTGGTGGATCGTCGTCGGTGCGGCCGTCATGTTCGCCATCGCCTGGGCGACCGTGGACTCGTGGATCGATCCGTACGCCGTGGAACTCCCGGACGACTGCGTACGGGGACCGCGCGGCGGCTGCCTGGTCGACGCCCCCTACCACTGGGCGGCGTCGGTCACCTTCTTCGTCCTGGGGCTCCCTGCCGTGGTGGTCGCGATCATGGGTCTGGTGACCGACCGCTGGCCCCCGGCGCTCGGCCTGGCCCTGGGCTCGATCGCCGGAGGGATCTTCACTCTCACCCATGGGGACACGACGGCGCATGTGATCTGGGCGGTGGTGCTGTTCGCGCTCGCGGCCACGTCCCTCGTCCTGGTCACCGGCCGCAAGATCCGGCGGCCGCGCAGGCGGTCACGGGAGAGCTGGCTCAGCCCGTGAGACCGCCGGCGAGCGTGGCGAGCGGATCGGACGTCAGCGGTGCGGGTCGCTGATCTCGCGCAGCGCCTCCAGAGCCTGGCGCAGTTGCCTGGTTCGCGCGGGGCCGAGGTGGGCGGTCCATCGGTCCTGGACGTCGCGGACGACCGGCAGGCTCAGTGCGACGAGTTCGTGGCCCCGCTCGGTGAGGGTGACGAGGCGTGCACGCGCGTCGCGCGGGTCGGGTGCGCGTCGGACGTACCCGGCGCGTTCGAGCTGGTCGACGATGGAACCGATGGTCTGCTTGCTGACCTGTGACGCCTCGGCCAGTTCGGCGAGGCGCGAGCCGTCCGGGCCGATCCGCTGGAAGACGCGCGCCTGTGTGAGCGAGATGTCATGCCCGGCCGATTTGAGGGCGTCCATCACCGCGGACTCCATGAAGCGGTACGGGATGAACATCAGGAGGCCCAGGTTGAGCTCGCCCTCGTCGCTGGCACCGACCTCGTCGTCCGTCATGCCGCCATCATTACAGAAGGTCCGAACCTCGTACTAAAATAGTCCGAGGTTCGGACCTTTGGAGGCTGTCATGGACGACTCGGCCCCGTACTGGTCGGCGGTCCGCGCCACCCGACTGCGGATCGCGGACCTGCTGGAGGATCTGAGCCCCGCCGAATGGGAGCGGGAATCGCTGTGCCGGGGCTGGCGGGTGCGGGACGTCGCCGGGCACCTGGCCCTGGTCCCCACCATCACCACCTGGGACATGCTGGCGGCCGCCCCGCGCGCCCGCTTCGACCCCGACCGGATCAACACGGCGCTGGCCCGCCGGCACGGCCGTCGCGCACCGGCGGACCTGGTCGCCACGATCCGGGAACACGCGGGCACACGGCGGACGGCGAAGGTCCTGGACACGCGCAACGCGCTGTTCGACGCGATCGTCCACAGCCAGGACATCGCCCTCCCGCTCGGCCGGTCCTTTCCCGTGCCCGCCGAGCACAGCCGCGAGGACCTGCGCCGGGTCTGGGCGATGGGCTGGCCGTTCCACGCCGGGCGCCGCCTGGCCGGCTTCACGCTGCGGGCCACGGACACCGACTGGGAGACCGGCGACGGGCCCGAGATCGCGGGCCCCGCGCTGGCCCTGCTCCTCCTGTCGACCGGCCGCACCGTCTCCCTGCCCGCCTTGCGCGGCGAGGGCGCCGACCGTCTCCGGGCCTCGGATCCGCAGGCTTGAAGACCTCCTCGTACGGCGCGTACCACCTCGTCGCCCCGGCCACCGGCAACGGAGGTCTACGAGATCGTCCGCCACGTGCAGGCGCCGTCGGCTCGGGGCCTGCCACGATGAACGCATGAGCGATGAACCCCGCCGGAAGCTGCTCGCGGAGAAGACGCCCTTCCCGGACGGCCTGGACGAACGGCTGCGCGCCCAACTCACGTTCCTCGTCGAGGTGGACCGGCTCAAGACCGTGCTGCGGCAGTCTCCGCTCGCCGCGGCGGACCGCCGGGAGAACGACGCGGAGCATTCGTGGCACCTGGCGATGATGGTCGGCGTCCTCGCCGAACACTCCGACCGGCCCGTCGACGTGGGACACACCGTCCAGCTCGTCCTGGTGCACGACCTGGTCGAGATCTACGCGGGCGACACCCCGCTGTACGACAGTGCCGCCGGGGCCGACCAGGAGGAGCGGGAGGCCGCGGCGGCCGACGAACTCTTCGGTCTGCTCCCGGACGACCAGGCGCGGCGCATGCGGGCCCTCTGGGACGAGTTCGAGGAACGCCGCACGCCGGAGGCCCGGTTCGCCAAGGCGATGGACCGGCTGCAGCCCTTGCTCCTCAACTGGATGGCCCGCGGCGGCACATGGCGCACCCCGGGCGTCACCGCCGACGACGTCCGGGCCCGCAAAGCCGTGATCGGGGACGCCTCCGGTTCGCTGTGGGAGGCCGGGCGGCGCCTCATCGACGAGGGCGAGCGGCGCGGATGGGCGCGGACCTCGCCCGGGGAGTGACTGCCGCCGGCCGCGCGCGGCCCCCCCCCGCGCGCCGATTCGCCAAGGCCGCTGACCGCGAGCAGCCGAGGGGA
>NZ_JBHYTK010000171.1:0-8989 GCF_042749255.1 Streptomyces sp. NPDC059524
CCGGCCCCCCCCGGCCCTGTAGCGGGCGCGCCCCTTGGGGCGGCCCTGGCCCCGCCCCCCCCCCCCCCCCGCCGCCCTAGGGCGCCCCCCGCCGTCCGGTCCGCCAGGCCGCCGGGCAGGCTTCCAGGAATCCGGGCGCCGGAGGACACCGGGCCGGGAACGCCAGCAGCCCGAGAAGGAATGGACGGCCGATGACACTCGAATCGACCTCTGCACCGTCGTCGCCCGCGATTCGTTTCTGGCCCGTCGAGGACCTGGACCGGCTCACCCCCGACCCCTTCCTCGACGAGGTCCTGCGCGACGAGCCCGTCACCCGGATCCGACTGCCCTACGGCTCCGGGCACGCCTGGCTCGTCACCCGCTACGAGGACGTCCGCTTCGTCACCTCCGACCCACGCTTCTCCCGGGAACAGGTCGTCGGCCGGCCCGTCACCACGATGGCCCCGACGCCCGTCGCGTCGCACACCGCCGGACTCCAGTACATCGACCCGCCCCGGCACACCCGCCTGCGCCGCGTCGTGGCCCGCGCCTTCACCGCCCGCAGCATGGAACGACTGCGCCCCATGACGGAACGCATCGCGAACCAGCTGCTGGACGCCATGGAGGAAGCGGGCTCGCCCGCCGACCTGATGGAGTGCCTGCACACCCCGCTCCCCATCGCCGTCGTCTGCTGGTTCCTGGGCGTCGACGAGGGCGACTGGCGCGCCTGGGCCGGGAACTCCGAGGCCCTGCTGTCCAAGGCGGACGCCAAGGAACGCAACCAGGCGGCCCGCACGGCCACCCGTGACCGTGTCGTGGGCCTGCTGCGCCGACGCCGCGACGAACCCCGCGACGACCTCGCCGGTGTCCTCGCCGAGGCGACCGCCTCGGGCGAGATCACCGACGACGAGGCGATCTCCCTGGCGATGGCTGTCTACGTCAGCGGCGGTCACGCCGTGCGCAACAACAGCGGCTCGATGATGTACGCCCTGCTCACCCACCCCGAGCAGCTCGAACGCCTGTGCAGGGAACCGGAGTTGGTTCCGAAGGCGGTGGAGGAGCTCTACCGCTACGTCCCGCACCGCAACGGCGTCGGCATCCCGCGCATCGCCCTGGAGGACGTCGAACTCGGCGGTCACCTCATCAAGGAGGGCGACGTCGTCTACAACGCCTACGTCGCCGCCAACCGCGACCCCGAGGTCTTCCCGTCCCCCGACGAGCTGGACTTCGACCGCCCGGGCCCGGGGCACCTGGCCTTCGGCAACGGCCCGCACTTCTGTCTCGCCGCGCTGATGGCCCGGATGGAGGCCGACGTCATGATCACGACGGTGCTGCGCCGGTTCCCGGACCTGCGTCTGGCCGTCGCGCCCGACGAGGTGGAGTTCCAGCGCGAGGGCCTCATCCGCGGCCCGCGGACCCTCCCGGTCCGCTGGTGACCGTCTGACACCGGCACCGGGGCCTGGCCGGAGGCCGGTCGACGGTGGGAGCATCCAGGTGTTCCCGATGCGAGCGAAGCGATGCTCCCGACCCGGCCAGGAGGCACCGATGGACGTGACGCTGCGCGTCGTGCTCGACTCCGATCTGCCCGTCTTCTTCGTGCAGATGAACGACCCCGAGAGCATCCGGTGGGCCGCCTTCACGGCCAAGGACCCGACGGACAGCCCCGCCTTCCACTCCCACTGGAACCGCAACCGGCAGGACCCGTCGGTCCTCCTGCGCACCGTCGAGGGCGAAGGCGGCGAGATCCTCGGCCACGTCGCCGTGTTCGGCCCGCCCGAGGACCGCGAGGTCACCTACTGGATCGGCCGGCAGTACTGGGGGAGAGGCGTCGCCACGGCCGCCCTGCGCGCCTTGATCGCCCTCGCCCCCGAACGCCCGCTGCACGCCCGCGCGGCCGCCGACAACACCGGCTCCGTCCGGGTCCTGGAGAAGTGCGGCTTCCAACGCACCGGCACCGACCGGGGTTTCGCACACGGCCGTGGCGAGGACGTCGACGAGGTCCTCTTCACCCTGTTCGCCTGACACGGCGGAAGCCCGTCACCGCCGCGGGTCGATCAGGACCTTCCCGGGAGGCCGGCCCGCCGCGCCCTCGTCGCGCTCCGCCTCGAAGTACGCGGTCAGTTCACCGAGCGCGATCCGCGGCCCGATCGCCGTACGCAGCCGTCCGCGGCGCAGATGCTCGAAGACCGGGGCCATCAGAGCGGGCAGTCGCCGGGCCTCCGACCGGTGCACGACGTCGCGCAGACGGAACATCTCCACGCGCGCGCCGTCGCCGGAGAAACACGCGGCCGGGAGCGGCGCCCGCGACAGCAGCCCGTAATGCACGAAGGCCCCGTCCCGCGCGGTCAGCGCGTGCACGTCGCCGCCCACATCGCCCCCGACGCAGTCGTACGCGACCCCGGCGCCCCGCGGCCCGAGCGCCTCCCGGAGCCGGGCGCGCCACCCCGGATCGCTCGTGGGGATCACGTCCCGCCACAGCGAGGGGTCCGCCACGGCCCGCCCCGGCGTTCCCCGCACGATCCCGACCGGCGCGACGCCGCGCTCCGCGAGCAGCTCGGCGAGATGCCCGCCGATCGCCGACGTGGCGGCGGTGACGACGACGCCGCGCGTGCCCGGCGGACAGAAGCGCTCGACCATGAGTGACGCCGTCAGCGGGTTGATGTACGCGAAGCAGGCGACCTCGTCGGGCACATCGTCCGGCACCGGGACGCACCACGCGTGCTCGACCCGCTTGAACTCCTGCCAGCCCCCGGCCGACCCGAGCGGCAGCACCCGCCGCCCCACGGCCGAGTTCGGCACGCCAGGCCCCACGGCGTCGACCACCCCGACCCCCTCGAACCCGGGCACCATCGGGAACGTCGTACGCGACCCGTACGCCCCCGAGATCGTCACCAGGTCCGACGGATTGACGGTCGCCGCCAGCATCCGCACGACGACCTCGCCCGCGCCGGGAAGCCCGGGTCCGGCGACCTCCCGGACCGCCACGACCTCGGCCGGCGCACCGGCAGAACCGGCCACGGCAGCGCGCACCCTCGCCCTCCCTCACCGACCCACACGGACCCACGGACACACAGACCTACGGACCCACGGACACACGGACACACAGACCTAGGGACACACCAGGACGGCTCATCCTACGAGCGCGCTCACGGGCCCGGACGCGAGCCTCCAGGTCAGCGGCCCGCGCCGACCGGTCCGATGCGCCGGTCCCGGGCTGCGGAGACGCGGGAGTCCTCGTTCGCCGGACACGGCGGTCGGCGGTCGGCTACGATCCCGGGGTGCTCATCGTGATGTTCATCTGACGGCCCTGAGTTCCTCCCGCTCAGGTTCCGGTCCGCCCAGGGTGCGCCGCGCGCTTCCCTCCCGGGCCCCACATCCGTCAGATCCGCCGACCGGCCACGGCACCTCCGAGGCCCACCCCGGTCGCACATCCCTGGAGCCCCTTCCGTGCTCACCGTGCTTCTGCTCCCCGGCGCCCTGCGCGCCTTCCTGCCCGCGCTCCTCGCCCGCTCCGCCCTGGCGATGGGCGGCCTCGCCCTCCTCCTCACGGTGCAGGACCGGACGGGTTCGTACGCCCAGGCCGGCCTCGCCACCGCCGTGTTCGGAACGGCCAACGTCGTCGCCGCCCCCTGGCGCGCCCGGTCCGTCGACCGGTTCGGCCAGCGCGTGGCCCTCACCGCCCTGTCCGCCGGGCACGCCGCGGGCTTCGCCGGACTCGCGCTCCTCACCCGCGCCGAAGGCGTCGCGGGCACCTGGTATCTCGCCCTCAGCCTGGTGATCGGACTGACCGCGCCCCCGCTGGGAGCGGCGATGCGCAGGATCTGGGCCTCGCTGACCGAGGCCGGGGACCAGCGCACCAAGGCGTTCAGCATGGACGCGGTGTGTGAGGAGCTCCTCTTCGTGGCGGGCCCCGTCGTCATCACCGCCGTCATCACGGCCGCCTCGCCGGCCGCCGGACTGTGGGTGACCGCCGCCGCTGTCCTGCTCGGCACCGCCGCGATGACCACCAGCGCCTCCTCCAAGGCGCTGCGCGGTTCACGGGCCACCGAGCGGCGCGGAGAGCGTCCGCTGCGGCAGCCCGGATTCGCGCGGATCCTGCTCGCGCTCCTCGGGGTGGGCGCCGTGCTCGGGGTCGCCGAGATCGCCGCACCGGCCGTCGCCGCCCGGCACGGCGCGGTCGAGGCCTCGGGCTGGCTCCTCGCGGCGTTCGCGGGCGGCAGCGCGATCGGCGGCCTGGTCTACGGGCAGCTGAGGCTCAAGGCGGGCATCGGAACCCGCCTGTTCGCGCTGTGCGTGAGCATGGGCGTCGCCGCCGTGATCGTGTCCCGGCTCGACACCCTGGTGCTCTTCGCGGCGGGCCTGGCGCTCGTCGGCCTCTGCCTCGCCCCGTCCCTGATCACCGGGTACCTCGTCGCGGACACGGTCGTCGCGGAATCCAGCCAGACCGAGGCGTCCACCTGGATCAACACGGCGGTGAACCTGGGCGCTTCCCTGGCGTCCGCGGCCGCCGGTGTCGTCATCGACCGCTCCGGGGCCGCGCTCGCCCTGCTCCTCGTGGGCCTGCTGGCCATGGCCCTCGCCACGGCGGTGCCCCGCACGCGCGCCCGCGCCGAGGCACACCCGACGGAACCGGCCCCGTCCGCCCCGGCCGACTCAGCCGAACTCAGGCCCTGAGGGGGACGGCAGGACGCCGAACCACTGCTCGGCCCCGTACTCCTCGAACCGCTCGGCCTCGGAGAAGCCCAGCTTCCACGCGAGCCGGGTGGCGGGCCCGTTGGCGCTCTGCGCGCAGAGCACCACGGGCTCGCCCGGGAGCTCCCGCGCGCACCAGGCGAGCACGGCCGCGCAGGCCTCGGCGGCGTACCCGCGGCCCCAGGCCCCGGGCAGGAACAGGTAGCCGAGCTCCGCCTCGCCGGCCTCGGGACGGACGTGTCCCGGGCGCTCGGCGTCGCGCCTGCCGAGCGTGACCATGCCGATCATCGCGCCGTCGAGCTCGACGACGAAGGTGCCGGGCCGCCGCCCGGGCACCTCGGGCACCGCCCGCTCCAGCTCGTCCCGCGGGCGCGCGCCACCGACGTACCGGCCCACCTCGGGCGAGGCGAACAGCTCGATGAACGCCGCACGGTCGCAGGCCGCGGACTCGCGGAGCACGAGCCTCCCGGTCCTGATCGGGGCGGGCGGCCAGGCAACAGGTCCGAGTCCGGTCATGACGGGAAACGTAGCGCAGTCAGGAAGGGCACATGACGACCACGTGAACTGATGGGCCATCAGTTAGGGGGTGTCATGCGGCAGTCGGGCAGGACGAGAGGGAGAACACATGCGGAGCCCCATGAACCTCAGGAGCCACATGCCTATCGTTGCTCCCCATGAGCCAAGGAGCGCAGTACCCCGGCGGCGGGCACAACCCGCAGGAGCCGAACCCGTACACCCCTACGGTGCCGAGCTTCCCCCAGCAGCACGACGCCCCCACCCAGGGAGCGATGCCGCCCGTCCCCGCCTCGCCGGGCGGGCCGCCGAAGAAGGGCGGGGGCCGGACCGTCGGCGCGGTGATCGCCGTCCTGGTCGCCCTGGCCGCCGTCACCACGACCGGCATCGTGTTCCTCACGAACGACGACGACAAGAACGACGCCGGCCCCACCACCCCGTCCGCCTCGGCGTCCGACGACAGCAGCACCCGGCCCAGCGGCAACCCCCGTCAGTCCCAGGGCCCGCAGCCGACCGTCGACGGCTGGAAGGTCGTCGCCAACCCCACCACGCACATCGCCTTCGACGTCCCGCCCGAGTGGGGCCTCAAGTCGCCCAGCTGGGTCGCCTACACCGCGGACGACGACGACCCCTCCGACACTCCTCTGGTCGCCTTCCAGGGCCCGGCCTACCTCCAGGAGAAGTGGTGCACGGACGACGTCGACCAGGACGGCACCAAGGAGGACACCGCTCTCGCGGGCGCGGGCAGCCGCCGCAACCAGGACGCCGCGAGCGTCGACCAGGTGGCCCGCCACGACTCCTCCGCCTGGGTCTACGGCCTCTACGCCCAGCCGGACAAGAAGAAGGTGCGGACCGGCCCGGTCGAGTCGTACACCACCGCGTCGGGCATCAGCGGCCGCCTCGCGTCGAGTTGGTCCGCCGGAGCCGACAAGCGCCACAAGTGCGCCACCGACGGCAAGTCCACGACCTTCGCCTTCAAGAACCCCCAGGGCAAGGTCGTGTCCTGGTCCTTCATCGGCGCCCAGAACGTGAAGGACGAGGTCGACGACGCCACGGTGAAGAAGATCCTCCGCACCGTCCGCCTCTACCGGGACGCGCCCGAGTCCTGAGCCGCTCCGGCCGCGGGCTACGGTGCTGGGGTGACGGCTGAACGGGGAGAGGGCATGAGGTTCGCGGAGTACGTGCGGCAGAACGCGGAGGAGGTCGTCGGGACGTTCCCCGCGGACCGCGGCATCTACGCGGTGACGTTCCGCCTCGACAGCATCGACCAGGACCCCCGCCACCCGTACCTGGCCATCGGCTACACCACCGAGGCGGACGCGGCGGAGGCCGCCGGGCAGACACCGGACGCCTGGGAGGCCCGCTGGAGCTACGCCTACTTCCCGCCGACCGGCCTCGAGGGCGTCCGGGCCATAGGCCAGGACGGGCAGGGCGCGCAGGCGTTCCGCCGCGAGGCGCTGGCCCAGGGCCTCTGGTACGAGGACGGCGACGAGCCCGGCGAACGCGACGAGGAACTGTGCGAGTGGTTCTACGAGGTGTGCGTGAAGGCGGCCCGGCCCCTGCACGACAGCGGCCGGATCGTCGCGGCCCTCGGGCGGCCGCTGCCCGTGCTCCTCTACGACATGTTCGAACCGGACGCGATGTTCGCCCTGACGTCCGCGGCCAACCCGGCCGAGCTCGTGGCGGAGTTCATGACCGAGGACCCGGAGCGCGAGGACGACGGCGAGCACGGCACGGGCGAGCCGCTCCCGTAGCCGGCGGTTCTGTTCGGGCGCCCTGTCCGGATCAGCCCGGGCGGTGTGCCGTGTAGACCGTCGCCGTCATCGCGGCCGTCACGGGGCCGGAGCCGAGCTGCTCCGTCATGTCCCGCGTGACGGCGGCCCGGACGGCCTCGGCGTCCGCGCGGCCCGCGATCGCCACGCCGACCGGCGTACCGGTGAGGAACCCCGCGGCCACGGAGGCGGCCGACTCCGCGACACCGTCCAGCGTCACCTCAACCGCGGAGTCGAGGGCCAGCCCCGCGGCCGCGAGATCCTCCGTCACGACGTGCGGATCGCTGTAGCCGTGCGGAATCTCCGGCAGGAACGTCGGCGCCCCGTCCGGGACCGCCCGCTCCAGCGCCGCCTGGAACGCCGCCCCGAAACCGTGCGACGCCACCGGCCCCCAACTGCTGAACAGGAACCGTCCCTGCGGCACGAGCACCCTGCGCACCTCCGCGTACGCGGCGGGCCGGTCCGGGAAGAACATGACCCCGAACTGGCACAGGACGAGATCGAAGGCGCCGTCCTCGAACGGCAGCTCCTGCGCGTCCGCCTGCCGCCACTCGGCCCCGGGAGCCCGCTGCGCACCGCACGCGACCATCGCCTCGTTGAGATCGCTCGCCACGACCGTCGCGTCCGGGGCCACGGCGAGGACGGCGGAGGTCAGCGCGCCGGTGCCCGCGGCGATCTCCAGGACCCGGCGCGGACGCAGGGTCGCCGCCCGGGCCGCCAGGTCCGCGGCGAAGGGCCGGAAGAACACGGGGGCCAGATGCCGCTCGTAGGCCTCGGGCATGCCCCGCGTCCACTGTCGGTCCGCATCGATTCCACTCACCCCTCCGACGCTACGCCCGACCGCCGCCGTCGGCAGGACGAGCGCGGGACGGGCGGGTCGAACAGACCGACACGACCATGAGGGACGCGGTGATGCCGCCGAGCACCATCACCGTCGACGGAGAGCTGCGGTCCAGGACGAAGCCGCCGACCAGCGCTCCCGTCGAGATCGTCGCCTGGAAGGACGCCGTGAACAGGACCGACGCGACCTCCGGGGCGTCCGGGTCCGCCCGGGCGAACCACGTCTGGGAGCAGACGGGGACGGCGCCGTAGCCGACGCCCCACAGGATCAGCAGCGCCACGGCACCCACCGAACCGTGCCCCAGGACCGGCAGGAGCAGCGTCCCGGCGGCGATCGAACCGGCGGCCAGACCGAAGGCCGCCCGCGGGTGACGGCCGACGACGGCGCCGCCCGCGAAGTTCCCGGCGATCCCCGCGGCACCGTAGACCAGCAGGAACACCGTGATCCGGGCCGGGCCGGCCCCCGTCACCCGCTCGAGGAACGGGGTCACGTACGTGTACGTGCCGAAGTGGGCCAACACGACGAGGAAGGTCAGCAGCAGCGCGCGGCGGGTACCGGCGCCGCGCAGCGCCCCGCGCAGCACGCTCAGCCGCGTCACCCGGCGCGTGGGCAGGGGCGGCAGGAACAGCAGCAGAAGAAGGAGAACGGCGAGGGTCAGGGCGCCCATCACGACGAACGCCGTGCGCCAGCCCGCCAGTTCACCGATGAACGTACCCGCGGGCACGCCCAGGACCGAGCCCAGGGGCACCGCCGAGAAGATCACCGCGGTGGCCCGGCCGGCCGAGGCCGGGGCGACCAGCCGCTCGGCGAGGCCGGCCCCGATGGACCAGAAGCCGCCGATGACGATGCCGACCAGCACCCGGGAGACCAGGACGAGACCGTAGAAGGGCGCCGCCGCGGCCAGGAAGTTCGCGACGGCGAGCAGGCCCGTCAGCGCGCAGAGCATCAGACGCCGGTCGATGCGCGCCGTCGCCACCGTCACCGCGGGCGCGGCGACGGCCGCGAGGAAGCCCGGCATCGTCATCGTCAGCCCCGCCACCCCGTCGGAGACGGTGAAACCGGCCCCGATCTCGGTGAGCAGCCCGATCGGCAGGATCTCGGTCGTCACGATCGAGAAGATGCCGAGCGTCACCGCGACCACGGCCGGCCATCCGGCCGGGGGATCCCCGGCCGGGGGAGACACGGGTCCGAC
>NZ_JBHYTK010000171.1:8999-16930 GCF_042749255.1 Streptomyces sp. NPDC059524
CCACCCACTCTCTCGATCTAGCGCCCTCACACTCCCTCTCCCCCCCCGCCCCCCCCGCCCCCCCGCCCGCCCCCCCGGCGGGGGGGCCCCCCGGCCGGAGGCGAACCGGTTCCGCCGTGCGTGTGCGTGCCGACGCTGGTTGTCGAGCCCATGTTTCTCCACCCGTGAAGGACCGCCGTTGCACGATCAGTCCAGCAGTCCGGGGGTGGTGGAGGCTGGCAGGTAAACGACGTCAGCGTCGCGGCCGGGCACCGTTCTGCGGGTGGTCCGGCGCCTCGTCGGCGGCCGGACGCAGCTGCACGGGCAGGGTCCGGTAGTCGTTGCCGATGAACGAGGGCTGCCGGAGGGCGTCGGGGTCGGCGGCCAGGCGCAGGTGCGGGAAGCGGGCGAACAGCGCGGGCAGGGCGACCCGCGCCTCCAGCCGGGCGAGCGGGGCGCCGAGGCAGTGATGGATCCCGTGGCCGAACGCGAGGTGCTCGCGGTCCTCGCGGTCGATGCTGAACCGGTCGGGGTCATGGTTGACGCCGGGATCGCGGCCGTGCGCGCCGAAGCCGATCAGGACGAGGTCCCCGGCCGCGATGGTCACCCCGTCGCCGAGCGCGATGTCGGCCGTGGCGTAGCGCAGCGGCAGATGCATGATCGGCGGGTGCTTGCGGAGCGTCTCCTCGGTGACGTCGTCCCAGCGGCCCGGATCGGCGACGGCGACGGCGAGTTGGTCCGGATGGGCGAGCAGTTCGACGACGGCGTGGCCGATGAGTGAGACGGCGGTCTCGGATCCGGCGCCGATCATGAGGATGAGCGTGCTGACGAGTTCGTCCTCACCGAGCCGGTCGCCGTCCTCCTCCTGCGCCGCGAGCAGCACGCTGGTCATGTCGGACCCGGGGGAGGAGCGTTTGGCAGCGATCAGTGCGTGCATCGCCGCGAACATGGCGTCCCGGTTCTTCGCCGCCTCCGCGTCGGAGACGCTGTGGTCGAGCACGGAGTCGATGACCCGCAGCATCTCCGGCCGCTGCTCCGCCGGGACGCCGAACAGATCGCAGATCACCCGGGTGGGAACCGGATAGGCGAACCGGGCGCGCAGGTCCACGACCGAACCCGGCGCCGCGGCCTCCATGCGGTCCAGCAGATCGTCGACGATCCGCTCGACCGCCGGACGCATCGCCGCGATGCGCCGGGCCGTGAACGCCCGTCCGACCAGCGACTTCAGCCGCTGGTGGTCGGCGCCGTCACTGGTGAACATCGAGACGACGTCCACCCACGCGGCCAGCCACGGCACGGCCCAGGGCCGGTACCCGGGCCAGCTCCTGCGGGCGTCCTTCGACACCTGAGGGTGCGTCAGCAGCCGTTTGGCGACCGCCCCACGGGTGACGGACCAGGCGACGAGCCCGGACGGCATCTCCACGCGCACGGCCGGGCCCGCGTCGCGTAACGAGTCGGCCTGCGCGTACAGATGGCGGCCGGTGGTGTCGAGGATGACGGGAGTACGTGTCACGTGATGCGCCTCCAGGCTGAGGGTGTGCTGGAAAGGGGCGTGCACGAAGAGAACGCGGACTGCGAACGGGACGGCGAACGGGAACTGTCTACCCTCCGCCCCGTCCTCCTCACCCTGGCAACATGTGCGGGAAGTCCGGAGTCCGAAGGCCGCTGACGGGAGGCGTCGCACGATGAAGAGCCCTGGGCCGGAGCGGGACGTCCGTCTGGCCGCCCACGGCGGCGTCGCCACAGCACTCGCACTGCTCAGCGACGACCAGATCCGTGAACGCCTGGACGCGGCCGCCCCGTTGGGCGCCGGCATCGGCGGGACCTCGGCCCTGCTGGACGTGGACGGCACGCCCGTCTTCGTGAAACAGGTGCCGCTGACGGACCTGGAGCGACGGCCGGAGAACGTCCGCTCCACCGCCAACCTGTTCCGGCTGCCCGCCTTCTGCCAGTACGGCATCGGCGGACCCGGGTTCGGTGTCTGGCGGGAGCTCGCCGTGCACACCATGACGACGGACTGGGTGCTGGCGGGGGAGACCGGGAGCTTCCCGCTGCTGTACCACTGGCGCGTCCTGCCCGGGCCCGGGCAGCCCGCCCCCGCGCGCGCCCGCGGGGTGGCGGGGGGGGGGGGGTGGCCACGGCGCCGGCCGCTGGAGCCGCTTCTGGCACGTCACCCTGCCCGGCCTGTCCCCCCCCCCGCGGGGGGGGGGGGGGGGGGCCCCCCCGCGGGGCCCCCGCGGCGCCCCCCCCGGGCGCCCCGCGCCCCGCCGCCCCCCGCCGCTCCCCGACGAACTGGTCGACGTGGAGCGGGCGGTCGCGTACTGGGGAGGCGGAGCGGAAGTGCGGCACCGGATCGAGGAGCTCGCGCGTGCCTCGGCGACCGTCGCCCTGTTCCTGGAGTACATCCCGCGGAACCTGCACGACTGGCTCGGTGCCGAGGTCGCCGCGGGTGGCGCGCGGGCCGAGCGGGCGTGCGCCATGGTGGAGGCGGAGCTGGCAGCCGGCACCGCGTTCATGAACGCCCGCGGACTGCTGCACTTCGACGCCCACTTCGAGAACATCCTGACCGACGGCCGGCGGCTCTTCTTCACGGACTACGGCCTCGCGCTCTCCTCCCGCTTCGCACTCACCCCGGACGAGGCCGGCTTCTTCGACCGGCACGACACGTACGACCGCTGCTACACGGTCAACCACCTCGTGAACTGGCTGGCCTTCGCCCTCTACCGGCACGGTCCCGACGCCCGTAGAGCGTTCGTCCGCGCGTGCGCGAAGGGAGACGTCCCGGCGGACGTGCCGCCGGGGATCGCGGCGGCGCTCCTCCGCCACGCGCCGGTCGCCGAAGTGATGGGGGACTTCCTCCGGGAACTCCGGCAGGACAGCCGGAGCACGCGCTATCCGGCGGAGGCACTGCGCGGGCTTCAGCGGACGGGGAAGCCGAACGTGTAGCCCTGCTCCTTGAGGTGGGGGAGCAGACGGCGCAGGGCCTCGACGGTCTGGGAGCGGTCGCCGCCCGCGTCGTGGAACAGGATCGTCGGACCGCTGGGCAGTTCGCGCTCGACCGTGGCGATGATCGCCTCCGTGCCCGGACGCTCGAAGTCCTTGGAGTCCACGTTCCAGCCGAGCGGACGCATACCCCGCGACGCGGCGAGCTTGCGGCTGTACGGGGTGAACGCCCCGCCGGGAGCCCGGTAGTACATGGGGCGGACGCCGCCGGAGGCCTCGGTGATCATGCGCTCGGCGTCGAGGATCTGCTTGGACTGGTACTCCTGGGACGCCTTGTCCATCGCGGTGTTGTGCGACACCGAGTGGTCGCACAGCCGGTGCCCGGCCGCGACGACCTTCTTCACCAGCTCCGGATGGGCCTGCGCCTGCGTGCCCACCATGCAGAACGTGGCCTTCACTCTGTACTCACGCAGCAGGTCCAGGACTTGAGGGGTCCACACGGGGTCGGGACCGTCGTCGATCGTGAGGTTGATGCCGCGTTCCCCGGCCTCCGAGGCGTGCGCGATGGTCGCGGAGACCGCCTTCGGGGCCGCCGGCGCGGCCTTCTCGGGCTCGGCACTGCCCAGCGCACCCGCCTGCGCCGTCCAGATCGACGCACCCGTGGTCAGCAGGGTCACCCCGAGCGCCGCCCCGACGACCTTGCCGTACCAGCCCCGCCCACCGCTGTGCCGTGCCATGTCCGCCCCATTTCCGCGCAGTTGCGCCGCTCCTCGGTCACCTCGCGACCGATAAGCAGGACGAGAGTTCGGGCCCGGAGGATCCGCCCGTTACGGATCACGGACAATTCCGGGAATGATCGCGGACAACCGGCCCTTGTCCCAGTGGGTGGGCACCAGGTCCCGGCGCGCGTGGCCGGCGCCGGATACTGCTCCCCGAGGCACTCCGCGCAGCCCGCGCACCCCGCCTCCTGGCTCCCTCGCTCTCTGAACGGAACTGGTACCGACCATGCCGATCCACCGCCTGAACCACGCCGTCCTGTTCGTGTCCGACCTGGCCCGCAGTACGGATTTCTACTGCGGCGTCCTGGGCTTCCGGGCCCTGCCCCAGGCGTTCCCCGGGGCCGCGTTCCTGCAGGCGGCGGACTCGGCCAACGACCACGACCTCGGGCTGTTCCAGTCCCGCGACGCCGCGTCCGGCGCCCGGCGCACCGGCTCGGTCGGCCTCTACCACCTGGCCTGGGAGGTCGACACCCTCGCCGAACTGGGCCGGGTGCGGGACCGTCTCGCCGAGGCCGGCGCGCTGACCGGCGCCAGCAACCACGCCTCCACCAAGGCGCTCTACGCCCGCGACCCCGACGGCCTGGAGTTCGAGGTGTGCTGGCTGGTGCCCGACGCGGCGGTCGTCGAGGAACTCTCGGCGATGACGTCCCCGACCCGCCCGCTCGACCTCGACGCCGAGATCGCCAAGTACGGCGCGGACACCCGGGGCGGCCCCCGCACCGACCCCACGGTCTGGCAGCACCTGACCGGCCGGGCCTGAGGGATCGGCCCGCGCGGCCGGTCCTACGGTGCGGGCACCGGCGGCGCGTCCGACGCGCCGTCCCGCACCGCCGCGGCCGCCTCCCTCACCGACACCCCCGCGACCACGAGCAGATCCCGCACGACCAGCCGCACCGCTTCCCCCGCCGCCCCCGCGTCCGGAGGGCCCCGGGCGGCCACCGCCGGCGCCGCACCCGGCGGCACCGACGACGCAGAAAATCTCCGGGCCCGCATCCCCGGCGGGCCGTCCGGCCGCCGAAAGGCCCCGCACCTTCACTCGTTCCACGGACAGCTGCGGCGAGTCGGTGAGAGCGGCCCGGGCCCCGGCTACGGATCGCAGCATGGCCAACGAGCTGAGCGGGACGCAGTACGGCCTCGGGGCGGGCGACTACCGCGCGACCGTGACCGAGACAGGCGCCGGCCTGCGTGAACTCACGTACCGGGGCGAACCGCTGATCCTCTCCTACGGCCCCGACGAGCCGGCGCCGGCCGCCTTCGGCCAGCTGCTCGTCCCCTGGCCCAACCGGGTCGACCACGGCCGCTACGCCTTCGACGGCGCCGAGCACCAGCTCGACCTCTCCGAACCGGAACTCGACTGCGCCATCCACGGCCTCGTCCGCTGGACCACCTGGCACCCCGTCGAGGAGTACCCGGACCGGCTCACTCTCGCCTACCGGCTCCACGGCTCGGCCGGCTACCCCTTCCGCCTCAGCCTCACCGTGCGCTACAGCCTGGACGCCGCGACCGGCCTCTCCGTGCGGATCACCGCCCGCAACACGGGCACCCGGCCCGCCCCGTACGCGCACGGCACCCACCCGTACCTGACCGTCGGCGAACCCATCGACGACTGCGTCCTGCACCTGCCCGGACGGCGCTACCAGCCGGTCGACGCCAGGATGGTGCCGAGCGGGCCCACCGTCGCCGTCGCCGGCACGGAGTACGACTTCACCGCCGGGCGCCGCATCGGCGCGCAGAGCGTCGACCTCGCCTTCACCGAGCTCGACCGGGACGCCGAAGGTCTGGCCCGGGTCCGCCTCGAGGGCACACGGCGCAGCGTCCTGTTCTGGCTCGACGACGCGCAGCCCTGGCTGGAGGTCTACACCGCCGACCGCGTGCCGGAAGCCGACCGCCGCCGCGGAGTCGGCGTCGAACCCATGACGGGCCCGCCCAACGCGCTGGCCAGCGGCACCGACCTGATCCGCCTCGAACCCGGGGAGTCGTACACCGGGTCCTGGGGCTTCACGGCGGGCCCGGCCCCTGACGGAACGTGAGGGCACGACATGGTTCAGGGGCTCTCCCGCGAGCCCGGCACACACGGCCCGCCGACCGCGGTCACCCCCTCCGGACTCCGCAGGGGGTGTCCGGCTTCATCGTCAGCCTGGCCTTCCCGCCGCACGTCGGCACGGCCCCTTGCCGCACCCCCACGACCTGGAACGGAACCGACCCCGCATGACCGAGACCTCGCTCCCCGCGTCCCGACTCGAACCCTCCGACGCGCTGGTCCTTTACGGCATCACCGGCGACCTGGCCCGCAAGATGCTGCTGCCCGCGCTCTACCAGCTCACCGCGGCCGGACGGCTCGGCGTGCCCGTGATCGGGGTGGCGGTGGGGGACTGGGACGACGCGCGCCTGCGCGACCACGCGCGCGAGGCCGTCACCGCGACGGGCACGACCATCGACGAGGACGTGTTCGGCCGGTTTGCGGCCGGACTCTCCATCGTCACCGGCGACTTCGCCGACGAGGCGACCTTCGAGCGGCTCAAGGAGGCGGTGTCGGGCTTCGGCTTCGTCACCCACTACCTGGCCATCCCGCCGAGCCTGTTCACCACCGTCGCCTCCGCGCTCGGCCGCACCGGACTCAACCGGAACGCCCGGCTCGTCGTGGAGAAGCCCTTCGGCCAGGACGGCGCCTCCGCCCGCACCCTCCAGGCCGAACTCGGCAAGTACTTCGACGACAACCACCTGCTGCGCGTCGACCACTTCCTCGGCAACGCCGCCGTCGAGTCACTCATGGTGGCCCGCTTCGCCAACACCCTCCTCGCACCCATCTGGCACCGCTCCTACGTCGACAACGTGCAGATCAGCCTCGCCGAGGACTTCGACGTCGCCGACCGGGGCTCGTTCTACGACTCCGTCGGCTGTCTGCGCGACGTCGTGCAGAACCACCTGCTCCAGGTCCTCGCCCTCCTCGCGATGGACCCGCCGAGCGCGGCGAACCCCGTCGCGCAGGGACTCGAGAAGTGGCGGGTGCTGCACTCCGTGCGCCCGATGGACCCCTCGGAGACCGTGCGCGGCCAGTACCGCGGCTACCGCGACGTCCCCGGCGTGAAGCCGGACTCCACCACGGACACCTACTTCGCCACGACCCTGCACGTGGACAACTGGCGCTGGTCCGGCGTCCCCTTCCATCTGCGCAGCGGCAAGGCGCTCGCCGTCTCGGCGACCGAGGTCGTGGTCGAACTGCGCCGCCCGCCCCTGGAGTTGTTCGCCTCGGGCACCGGGGACGGCCCGCCGAACGTCGTCCGCTTCCGCATCGACGGAGACACCGGCATCCGCGCCGACCTCGTCGTGCGCAAGGCCCAGGGCGACGACGAACCCGCCCAAGTACCCGTCGGCGTCGAGTACGCGAAGCTTTTCGGCCGCCTGGAACAGCCCTACGAGACCATCCTCGGCGGCGCCGTCAGCGGCGACCCGGAACCCTTCGCGTTCTACCCCGCCATCCTCGAATGCTGGCGCATCGTCGACCCCGTACTGAACCCGACCACCGCACCTGTCGTCTACGAGCCCGGCAGTTGGGGCCCGCCCGAGGCGGCGCGGATCCCGGGACCGGAGGGCTGGCACCCGCTCGGCCCCACCCTCTTCGGCTGATCCACTCCCGGCCGGAGGGTGGCCGGATTCAGGTACAACCAACCCTATGTGCCCCGTGTCACACCAATCAGGAACAGCCCACCCTGACAGTGACATGGGGGAAATATGCGTGTGAACCGACCTGCCCTCACCGCCGCGGCCCTGGCCGCGCTGGCGATGGGCGCCACGACCGCCCTGGCGTCGCCCGCCTCCGCGGCGGCCAACGTCACCCCGCAGCAGGTCTGCGGCAGCAGCTACAAGACGGTCAACTCGGCGCCCGTGGGCACCCGGGGCACCATCTACCTGACGTACAACTCGACCAACGGCAAGAACTGCGTCGTGACCATCCGCAGCAACCCGGGCACCAGGACGGACATGTCGGCCTGGATCTACGTGCCGGACACCGACCAGGGGGACTCGGACTACGGCTCGTACACCTCGTACGCCGGCCCGACCTACGTCTACGGCAAGGCGCACTGCGTCGACTGGGGCGGCAGCATCGGCAACGTGTACGTCCAGGTCACCGGCTCCAACTGTGCGTCCCTGAAGGAGAACAGGGTCACCACCGTCCGCTGACCACCGTCCCCCCAAGGCCCGCCCCGGCACACCGCACGCCGTGTGCCC
>NZ_JBHYTK010000172.1:0-16917 GCF_042749255.1 Streptomyces sp. NPDC059524
CGAGTAGGGGGTTCGGGTTTCGGGGGGGCGGGGGGGAACAGTAGGCTGTTTTCCCCCCCCCCCCCCCCCCAGCCAGCACCGCCCGCCTCCGCGCCCCCCCCACGCCGCCCCGCCCGCGCCCCCGGCGTCGACCCGCACCCCGTGCGCGGCGGCGTCGCCGCCTCGGACGTCACCTACATCCTCTTCCCGGGCCGGACCGTGCGCCCCGTCGAGAGCCACCGCGCCGCCGTCCGGGCCGGACACGCGGCGGCGCGCGAACTGGTCAGCGCCGCCGCCCGGTGACCGCCGGACCTCACACCTTCCGGTACGCGTACGCCTCCGACGCCGCCGCCACCACGGCGTCCAGGTCCGCGCCCGCCGAAGCCGACACCACCGCGGCCACCGCGCCCTCCACGAACGGGGCGTCCACCAGCCGGGTCGCGGCCGGCAGTTCGTCGCCCTCGGCGAGCAGCGCCTTCACCGTGAGGACCGCGCTGCCGAGGTCGACCAGGACCGCGACGCCCGCGCCGCAGTCCACCCGCGCCGCGGCCGCCGCGATCAGCTCCGAACTCGTGCCGAGCCCGCCGTCCTCCGTGCCGCCCGCCGCGGCCACGGGCGCGGTCGTACCGCCGCCCGCCAGGCCCTGCGCGAGCCGCGCCACCGACTCCGCGACCTCCTTGCTGTGCGAGACGAGGACGATCCCGACCGCCTTGTCCTCCTTGCCCTGCGCCGCGCTCATGCCGCGGCCTGCGCGGTCTCGGCCAGCGCCGCGATGAGCAGCGCCGAGGACGTCGCCCCCGGATCCTGGTGCCCGATGCTGCGCTCGCCCAGATAGCTGGCCCGCCCCTTGCGCGCCTGCAGCGGGGTCGTCGCCTCGGCGCCGTGCTCGGCCGCCGACCGCGCCGCCGCGAAACCGCCGTCCTCCAGCGCGTCCACCGCGGGGACCAGCGCGTCCAGCATCGTCTTGTCGCCCGGCGCGGCCCCGCCGAGCGCGGCCACCGCGTCCACCCCGGTGCGCAGCGCCGCCGCCAGCTCGGCCTCGCTCACCTCGGCCGCGTCGCCGAGCGCCTTCCCGGCGCGCCGCAGCAGCGTCCCGTACAACGGCCCGGACGCGCCGCCCACCGTCGAGATCAACTGCCGTCCGGCGAGGGCGAGTACGGCGCCGGGGGAGTCCGGCGCGTCCTTGTCGAGCACCGCCCGCACGGCCGTGAAGCCGCGCTGCAGATTGCTGCCGTGGTCGGCGTCGCCGATCGGCGAGTCGAGCTCCGTGAGCCGGTCGGCCTCGCGGTCCACCGCCGCGCCGGTCGCGGCCATCCAGCGCCGGAAGAAATCGGCGTCGAGCACGTGATCTCCTTCAGAGAGAGGTTCGGACATCGCCCAGGGTGCCGGTCAACGGCCCCAGCGCAGACCCGCCGTCGCCACCGGCGCGTCCCACAGCCGCAGCATCTCCTCGTCGACCTGGCAGAGGGTGACCGAGGCGCCGGCCATGTCCAGGGACGTGACGTAGTTGCCGACCAGGGTGCGGGCCACGGGCACTCCCCGCTCCGCCAGCACCCGCTGCACCTCCGCGTTGAACCCGTACAGCTCCAGGAGCGGCGTCGCACCCATCCCGTTCACCAGCACCAGCACCGGACTCGTCGGGTTCAGGTCCTCGAGGACCGCGTGCACGGCGAAGTCGGCGATCTCCCCGGAGGTCATCATTCCGCGCCGCTCACGCCCCGGCTCCCCGTGGATGCCGATCCCCAACTCCAGCTCGCCCTCGGGGAGATCGAAGGTGGGGGAGCCCTTCGCCGGGGTGCTGCACGCGCTCAGCGCGACGCCGAAGCTGCGCGCCGACTCGTTGACCTGCCGGGCGAGCGACTCGACCCGCTCCAGCGGCTGCCCCTCCTCGGCCGCCGCCCCGGCGATCTTCTCCACGAAGAGGGTGGCGCCGGTGCCGCGCCGCCCGGCCGTGTACAGGCTGTCGGTCACCGCCACGTCGTCGTTCACCAGCACCTTGGCGACCTGGATGCCCTCGTCCTCGGCGAGTTCGGCCGCCATGTCGAAGTTGAGCACGTCACCGGTGTAGTTCTTCACGATGAACAGGACACCGGCCCCGCTGTCCACGGCGGCCGCCGCCCGCACCATCTGATCCGGCACCGGCGACGTGAACACCTCGCCCGGGCAGGCCGCGCTGAGCATCCCCGGCCCGACGAACCCGCCGTGCAGCGGCTCGTGCCCCGACCCGCCGCCCGACACCAGCGCCACCTTCCCCGCGACGGGCGCGTCCTTGCGCAGGATCACCCGGTTCTCCACGTCCACGGTGAGCTCGGGGTGCGCGGCCGCCATGCCACGCAGGGCGTCGGCGACAACGGTCTCGGGAACATTGATCAGCATCCTCATGGGTACCTCCGGGGTGAGGCTGGTGGACAGGCGCCTGACCAGATGCTGACCCAAGGCCCGCGTCGGTGACGGGTGGTCGGCTGGTCATGGCGTGTCGAGTGGCGAACGGTCGGAGTGCTGCTGTCGGGCAGTATCGACCCTGCGGGAGCGAGGGGCACCTGCGCTACCCCTGGATCGGATGAATGCCTCGGCTCCGTGCGCGTGGTGTTCCTGATGTTCGTCCCCGCATCACGGTGCCGGTCGATGGTCGCCGGCGCTGACCAGACCGGTC
The DNA here is from genome assembly GCF_042749255.1 of Streptomyces sp. NPDC059524. Taxonomy (NCBI): domain Bacteria; kingdom Bacillati; phylum Actinomycetota; class Actinomycetes; order Kitasatosporales; family Streptomycetaceae; genus Streptomyces; species Streptomyces sp. NPDC059524. The sequence goes on from NZ_JBHYTK010000172.1 coordinate 2,633, forward strand.
TCGTACGCGGTGACGACGGCCTGGACCCGGTCGCGGAGCCGGAGTTTGGCGAGGGCTCGGGCGACGTGGGTCTTCACGGTGGTCTCGGCGAGGTGGAGGCGGGCGGCGAGCTCGGCGTTGCTCAGACCCTGCGCGAGGAGGCGCAGCACGTCGAGTTCGCGTGGGGTGAGGTTGGTCAGGTCGCGGTGGAGCGTGGTGGCTTCCGGGCCGCGGCAGGCATGGCGATCGACGAGACGGCGCGTGATGGCGGGCGCGAGCAGGGCGTCACCGGTGCGGACGAGGCGGACGGCGGCGGTGAGGTGTTCCGGTGTGACGTCCTTGAGGAGGAATCCGCCGGCCCCGGCGCCGAGGGCCGCGTGGACGAGGTGGTCGAGGTCGAACGTGGTCAGGATGATGACCCGGGGTTCGCCGGGAGCCCCGCTGAGGATGCGGCGGGTCGCCTCGAGACCGTCGAGATCGGGCATCCGGATGTCCATGAGGACCACGTCCGGGCGGGTGCGACGGACGGCCTCCACGGCCTCGTTGCCGTCGGCGGCCTCGGCCACGACGTCGATGGCGTCGGCGGCGCGGCTCCCCGAGGGGGCGGTGACGGGAGCGCAGTCCTGGCTGACGGTGAGGAAGGAAGCCGAGCGGGACATCGCTCTGTTCGTACCGTTTCTCGCCGCGTTCGGGACGCTCGGTCTGGTGATGGAGGTCCTGATCGTGGGGCACGTGGTGAGCACCGCGGTCGCGTCGGGGCACCGGCGCATCGGCATGCTTGAGGCCATCGGGTTCACACCCGGCCAGGTCGTTCGGGCCTACGTGGGGCAGGCGCTGATTCCCGCGTCCGTCGGCATCGCGGGCGGCGTCCTCGCCGGACATCTGCCGGCGCTTCCGGTCCTGTCGGAGGCCGCCGACGCCTACGGTGCGACTCCCTCCGGCGTCGCGCCCTGGGTGGACGTCGCCGTCATCGCCGGAACCGTGACGACGGTGGCCACCACCGCGTGGGCCAGTGCCTGGCGTGCGGGGCGACTGCGCACCGTCGATGCCTTGGCGCTGGGGAGGGGGCCCTCTCGGCGCGCGGCCGCGATGGTGACCGCCGTGGTGTTCTGCACGGCGGCCGTCACCTTCACCGTAGGTCTGGGCTTCACCAGCTACTCCATCGCCCTGCGCCCCGGAACCGAACCTTTGCCGGCCATCTCGACGCGCTCAACGCCGACTTGAAGCCCGTGGCACTTCGTCGCCGAGAGGCCGGGCCCCGGAAACGGCAGCGATCAGGTTGTCGCCCTCAACTCCCTGGCCGCATGGCTCACCGTTCTGCTCGTGACCGTGGCAGCCCTGGATGTCCTCAACGGCGTCGGCTGTCCGGACCGCCAGGTCGAGGACCGTCATGGCTCTGCGCGCCGAGTAGAAAAGAGAGATGGCTTTCGCGGTACGAAAGTCGGTAGAGATTCTTACCGCGAAAAGCCACCCCTCCGGCTCAGCCCAATTCCGCTGAAAGGATTACGCGGACCTCAGGGTGAGGTCAGCACCCGCTCCAGGCTCCCGTGACGTTGTCGAAGATGCTCTTGTCGAACTTCTTGCTGCCCTTCACGCCGGCCGGAACCGTCACGCATGCCGAGCTGTGCTTCACCTGGTTCTTGGTGTCGAAGAAGTCGACGTGGAACGTCACGCTGTGGTTGCAGTGGTTGTTGTAGTAGACGGTGACGGTGTTGTTCCCGGGCGTGTAAGACGTGTTGAAGCGGTTGACCGTCGGGTTGTTGTTGCAGCCCCACGAGGTGTAGACGGGGCCGCTCGCCTGCGCGGCAGCAGAGGTGGCGGCCTGCGGCGCGGCGTAGGCCGTGCTTCCGAGCAGGGGCAGAGCCAGTACCGCAAGGGCCGTGGCCTTGGCGCCCGTCCGAACAGAATTCAGCATGAAAATACCCCCGAAAGAAAGGTCTGGTTGCACCCTGCTCTTGCAGGGCGGGTCGTGATCAACTCTGGCACGTGAGGATAGTGCCAGCAATTGGTTTGAGCCGAACTTGAGGTAGCGACTTTCGGGGTTGTTTGTGTGCCGGATCCGACGCTATTCGAAGTCAGCGGGTGGGGGTCCGGCGGCGGAGTTGCTGGGCGGTCCGGGTGACGATGCGGCCCGGTCCGCGATGCCCGCCGCGTATGAGTCGGTCGCCGAGCCAGCCTAGTGATTCGGCCAGGGCGGCGTCGTCGCTCCTGGGGTGGGTTCCGCTCTGCTCGGTCAGCAGGCGCACGGCCTCCATCGTGGGCGCGAGGATCTCCTCGTCGCGCCCGGTGCGGGCCAGCCGCAGCGCCAGATTGGCCAGTGCGTGGACGAGGCCGAGCGTCGCCTCCGGATCGTCCTGCCGCCCGGTGCGGAGCGACTGCCGGTACAGGTCCACCACTTCGCGCGCGATCCGCAGCGAGTCCTCGTGCCGGTCGTTGTCGGTGAGCCGGATGCCGAGGTTGTTGAGCACGCGCGCCAGCTCGCTCTGGTGCATGCCGGGTTCGGCCTGGTCGAGCTGGCGGTGGAGGGCGGCCGACTCCTCGGCGGCGGCCAGCGCGGCGGGATGCCGCCCCAGCGTCGCGAGCCGGGTGCCGAGGCTGTCGAGGGAGGACGCGAGCAGCGGACGGACCACATCGGGATCGTGCGCGACCGCCCCCCGGTACAGGCGCACGGCTTCGTCGACGGCCGTCAGGGCCTCGGCGCGTCGGCCGCTCCACGCCGCGACGAGCGCCAGGTTGTGCAGACAGCGCGCCAGCTCGATCGACATGTGGCGGCCGGCACCAGCGTCCAGCGCCTGCCGGCACAGGTCGACGGCATCCTGTGCCGCCCTGTGCGCGGGCCCATACTCGCCCGCCGACGCCAGGGCGAGCCCCTGCTCGGAACGCCGCCGGACACGGTCCCGTACCGCCGGATCGACCGGACCCTGGACGGCTTCCGCCGGCACCAGACGGCCGTCCTCGGTCATGGACCAGCCGTAGCGGCGCAGGGTCTCGACGAACAGGGCCATCATGTCGGGCTGGGCGCGCGCCAGTTCGCCGTACTGGGCGGCGGCCCACCCCATGAGCGGGCGGGCCTCCTCGGCGCGGCCGAGCGCGGTCAGCTCGCGGACCAGGGCGAACACGGTGACCCAGTGGGGAAGCACGGCGGCGCCCACCGGACGCAGAGCTTCGTAGCGTTCGAGGGCGCGGCCGAGCACGGTGGCCGCCTCCTGCCGCCGCCCCATCTCGCCGAGCTTGATCCCCAGATCGCTCTCGGCGGAGGCGAGTTCGGCCTCGTCCTGCGGACTCGACGGCCCCCGCCGCGCCCCGGCGACTCGTCCTCGTACGCCCACCGCCTCACGCATCAGCGCCAGTGCCTCTTCGTGCCGGCCGAGCTCGGCGAGCTGATTGCCGAGGCACGTCAGGGAGGCCGCCAGCGCGGGCAGCCGCCCCTCGCCCTCGTCCCGGACGAGAAGCCGCGTCAACTCCACGGACTCCCGGGCCGGCTCCAGCGCTCGACTGCGCCACCCCAGTACCCCGAGGGTCAGTGCCTGCCGGTAGAGCGCCGTCGCGAGCGCCGCACGCCACTGCGCCGCATCGGCCTCGGTCAACTGTCGGCACACGTCGACGAGTTCCGCCTCGACCTCGGTCAACTCGTCATGGTGCTCGGGCCGTTCGACAAGGAGCGCGCTCAGGTGCCTCAAGGCCTCGCCGAGGGCGGGCAGTACGTGCCGTCCCGGGGCTCCGGCCGTGCGCCGCCGTGTGTCCTCGACGCGTCGCCGCGCCTCGACCAGGTCCCGCTCGGTGCCCAGCATCCCGTTGTCCACTTCCCCCACGGCGAGCCCTCCCCAGGCCGTCCTGCCTCCACCCTGTACAGGCACGTGCTGCACTCGGGAAAGGTTGCGACGGGTCCGGGGAGTTCATTCGGGGGCCACCTGCGCGATGCCTCGATCCGGACTCGATGGTGCGTGTCTGGAGCGAATGTGGTGCGTTATCGGTGTGGATGTGATTCACTTCAGGTGTCCTTTCGGAGGCCTGAGGCAGGAGTGAACGTCATGGCTGTCACACCACATCCCGATCACCCGGCCAGCGAGCGCCTGTCGGTCACTCTGGCGCCGCCGGCGGTCGTCGCGGTCAACGAACTGGCCGAGACGGGGCGCGTGAGCAAGGCCGATGTCATCAACCGGGCGGTGCTGCTGCTCGGATTCGTCGAACGCGAGCGAGCCAAGGGGCACGAGCTGATGATCCGTACCGAGGACGGAGAGCTGGAGCGGATCCACATCCTTTGACAGGGACGGCTGCCTGGGATCCGTGGATCTGGAGGCCCTGGGCCTGGCGGTCGAGATCGTCAGGGTCGCCTTCCCTCCGCTGTCCGAGACGTCCCCGCGGACCGGCGTGCCGTGCGGCCCGTCACGTTGCAGACTGCTCCTGGACGACGAGCGAGAAGGAAGCGAGCCATGACCGAGCACGCCACGATCACCTGCGAGAAGCTCCTGGAGCACGCCCCCGGGAAGGTCTGGGAGGCCCTGACCGAGCCGGATCTGCACGCCCGCTGGTGGGCCGCCGGTGACGTCAAGCCGGTCGTCGGGCACCGCTTCACCCTTGACATGGGCACCTTCGGCAGTCAGCCCTGCGAGGTGACCGAGGTCGAGGACGAGCGCGTCCTCGCCTACCGGTTCGCGGAGGGCACCCTCGACACCGTCGTCACCTGGACGCTGCGCCCGGAGGGCGACGGCACCCGGCTCGTGCTCACCCACGCGGGCTTCGACCTCGGCTCGCCCCTGGGCGGGCAGGCGTACGAAGGAATGGGCCAGGGCTGGCCGCATGTCCTGGAGCGTCTGGACGCGCTGCTCAACGAGACCGCCTGACCCCGTCCGCCGCTCAGAGCCCGGCGACGGCGGTGGTGAGGCGGGAGATCGCCTCGTCGACGGTGGAGCGGGGGCAGCCCAGGTTCACGCGCAGATAGCCTAGGCCCTCGCTCCCGAACTTCTGCCCCGGGTCGCACCAGAGCCGGGCCGTGAGCAGCATGAACCGTTCGAGTTCCGCCGCGTTCATCCCGAGGCCTCGGCAGTCCATCCAGGCGAGGTAGAGGGCGTCGGCGGGCAGCACCCGCACCTTGGATGTGGCGGCGTGGACGGAGCCGGCGAAGTGCGCGTGATTGCCGCGCAGGTAGACGAGCAGTTCCTCCAGCCACGGCTCGCCGTGGGTGTAGGCGGTCTCGGCGGCCACCATGCCGAGCACGTTGACCAGCGGCATGAGATTGCGCTCGTAGCGGCGGGAGAATTCCTCGCGCAGCCGGCGGTCGGGGATGAACACGTTGGCGCACTGCAGGCCCGGCAGGTTGAACGTCTTGCTCGGGGCCGTGCACGTGATGCTGTTGGCGGCGAACTCAGGGCCGAGTGAAGCGAACGGGACGTGCCGCTTGGCCGGATTGATGATCAGGTCCTGGTGGATCTCGTCCGCGATCACGAGGATGCCGTGCCGGGCGCAGATCTCGCCCATGGTCCGCAGCTCGTCCTCGGACCACACGGTGCCGGTCGGATTGTGCGGGTGGCTCAGGATGAAGATCTTGGTGTCGGGGCGGACGGCCGCCTCGAAGGCGTGCGCGTCGAAGGCGTAGCCGTCCTCGGTCCGCACCAGGGGCGCGTGAGTGAGGAAGCGTCCGTTCAGGCGGACGTCCTCGTGGAAGTGGCCGTAGACCGGGGGCTGGATGAGGACGGAGTCGCCCGGCGCGGAGAACGCCTGGACGGCCGTCTTGAGGCTGGTGAGGATGCCGGAGGTGGGCACGGTCCAGTCCGGGTCCACGTCCCAGCCGAAGCGCTTGGCCTGCCAGCCCGTCACGGCCCCCAGATAGCTGTCCGTCGCGCCGCCCGGGTAGCCGAAGACGCCGTGGTCGACCGCCGCGTGGAGCGCGTCCAGGACGACGGGCGGCGCCTTGAAGTCGGTGTCGGCCACCCACAGCGGCAGCGGGTCGGCGGCCGCCTCGTCCGGAGCGAGGAACTGTCCGGCGGACGCCCACTTCATCGAGTTGGACTTCTTCCGGTCGACGGGCTCGTCGAAGATCGAGAACTCATCCTTCATGCTTCACTCCAGCGACTCCATCAGCAGTTGGCTCCCCTGCGGGCCGACGGGCCGGAAGCCCGCCTTGGTCCAGGCCCTGACGGCCCGGTGGTCGCAGGCCTCGGGATCGACCGTCACCCGCTCCCACCCGAGGACGGTGTGGAGGTGCCGGACCAGCGCGCGGGCGGCGTCGGGGCCGAGGCCCCGCCCCTGGGCGCGCGGAAGGAGCACCATGTCGATGCCCCCTTCGCGCGGGCCGGCGGGGACGTACTGGGCGTAGCCCACGGGATCGGCGCCCCGGAGGACGAGCAGTGACTCCACGGCGGGCCGGCGCCGCCCGGTGTACTTGGCGGCCACTTCCTCGCGGGTGAGGGGCCGTCCGCCCCACCCGCGGACGAACTCGGGGTCGGCGAACCAGCGGGCGAGCAGCGGCAGATGCTCATCGGAGGCGGGAACGAGCAGCGTCGTCTCGCCCGCGATGCCGCCCTGAGGTGTCTCCCGCACGAATCTCCTTTGCCGCGATGCGTGACGAGATGGATGCTGGCACGCCGGAGGGGCTGGGCCAAGGGATGTGCCGAGCCAGTCGTGAACCGCGAAGAGGGGGGAGCGCCGCGTGGCGACCGAAGTGTGGGCACCGTTGTTCTCCCTCGCCGGAGTCCTCCTCGGCGGTGGCCTGACCGCCCTCTCCCAACGCGCCACGCAGCGCTCCGCCGAGCGCCTGGAGGAACGCCGCCAGGCCGTCGCCGACCGCGAGGCCCGCCGGGCCGAACAGCTTCAGGCGATCAAGGACTTTCTGGCCTGTGTGCAGGAGGCCGAAGGGGTGGCCTATCGCCGGCCCGAGGAATGGGGCGCGGACGAGGCGTGGCTCGGCGCGGCCTCGGCGGCGATGGGCCGGCTCTGGATCGCCGAGCGGCACCTCGTGCTCGTCGGCCACGCCGGCCTTCACGATCCGGCGCGCGCCTACGCCCGCGCGCTGAACCAGGCGGTCTGGCGCGAGATCGGCGACGTCGAGGTCAACGAGCACCTGGAGGAACACAAGAGCGTCTTCATGGACACGGCGCGTGCGAGCCTCGCCGCGTTCTGACCCGCGGCGCGATCGGGCGGGCCGGCCGGATCATTGGCGGTTGAGGGCCCGCGACACTCCCGCGGTCACGGTGGTCGCCAGGACCCATCCGGCGGTGGTCAGCGCGTAGGCGAGCCACTGACCGGCGCCGTGGGGCGCGTAGGCCGCCTTCTGGCCGAAGCCGAACAGGGGGAGCAGGAGGTCCAGCGCGTAGAACACCGGGTTGAACGGAGGGGCCTTGGCCGCTTCCAGCGGGGCGGGCCGGTGCGCCGAGAAGAAGGACGCGCCCACGGCGAGGAGGGCGATGATCCACAGGGCGGCGCGGCCGGGCCGGTAGCCGTAGCCGACCGTGGCGTCCTGGACGTATCCCCACACACGCGCGTGCAGGGGGAGCGCGGAGCGGCGGTGGCGTTGTCTGGCGAGCAGGACGGTGCGGGCCTCGTCCTCGTGGCCCAGGCGCCGGTAGGCGGCCGCGAGCTGTTCGTAGGGCTGCGGGAGGTACGCCTCGGTGCCGCGCCGGATCCAGGCGAGCCGCTCCGTGGCGGTCAGCGGGGTGGCGAGCGCGTCGTACGCCGTGCCGGACAGCCGCAGCCGGCGGGGCCAGGTGGCGGGGGAGTCGTAGAGGACGCCGAGCCGGGCGTTGTCCGCGTCCACCGTGCCGTCGACCGGGACCCGGGTGCGCAGATCGGTCTCGCGGGCCTCGGTCAGGCGCAGCGACAGCGCGGTGCCGCCGGGCCGGGACAGGGTGGCGTCCTCGAAGCTGAGCCGGGTGCCTATGACACTGCCGTCGAGCGTGATGCCGCCGTTCACGGTGAGTCCCGCTCCGAGGTCCGCGTTGCGGTTCACGGTGACGTCGATCGCTTCGAGGGCGATGTCGCCGGGGTGGTGCAGGCGGGCGCCGCAGAAGCCGACGGCCGCTCCCACCACGGCGCCCGACAGAATGATGCGGCCCTCCGCGCGGAAACCGGGGTGGAAGGTGAAGTCCTCGCCGACCTGGACGTGATAGGCGTCCAGAGCGGTGTCGCCGGGACGGCTCAGATGGGCGCCTTCCAGGTCGAACTCGCCGGCGATCGAGGCGCCCGTGAGCCGCATGCCCCCGGTCACCTTCAGGCGGGTGCACAACAGGTGGCCGCCCGTGCGCAGGCGTACGGCCGACACCGCCTCGCCGTCCGGGGCGGAGATCACGGTGTGCGTGAGGTCCAGGTCGCTGTGCGTCTCGGCGCGGGTGAGGACCAGCGGGCCGGACAGCCGGCAGCGGGTGAGCGAGAACCTTCCGAGGATCTGGGCCGTGTCGGCGATCAGACCGGGGAGCACGCACTCGGAGAGGGTGAGTTCGCGCATCTGGGCGCCGCTGAGGAGCGGTGTCCCCGCGAAGTGGCAGTCCGTGAGGGCGATCGGTGCGGCGATCTCGGCGAACCGCAGGTCCAGCGTGCCGGTGACGGACACGCCGCCGAGCCGGAGCGCGGGGCGATCGCCCGGCGCGGGCTCGGGACCGGCGCCGAGCAGCAGGGCCGTGAGGAACTCGGCACGGACGGCGGGCCGGGCGGCCTCCGGTGAGCCGGGGCGGCCTTCGACAGGACGGCCCTGAGGGTAGGCGTGCCACAACTGACGTTCCAGGGGGCCCAGTTCATCGATGCGCATGATCGTCGATCATGGCAGCGCGGAGGACTCCCGTACAGCGCCGAGGGCCCCGTACGGCGCCGAGGCGGTCGGGCGGGCTCTGCAGAGCGCCTCCCTCGAGGCGCCCCGCATACGAGACCGAACCGGTGGGCGCATTCGACAGATGTACGGAGTCGGCCGCGCGGTTTTGTACATCGTGATGAATCGGGGCAGCCGGGGCGGCTGTTAGAAAGAGAACCGCTTCGGACCCGCCCGGGACCGGCCGCGCTCCTCACCCCGTGAGCGCGGGCGAACCGGCCGGGCGGCGCCGGAGCGTACGCGCCGGCCTCGATCAGGCACTGCCGCGCCTTCCGGATCACAGGGCACCGAGGACGCCGTCCCCGGCCCCGTCTTGGCAGAGAGGCCGACAGCTTGAGCCCGCAGACCACCCGCGACCCGCGCGGCGACGCCCGCTCGCACGTGCCCGCCACCGGCCGTCAGGTCGTGATCATCGAGGACGACGAGGCCCTCGGCCGCTCCGCCGCGGCCTGCATCGAACGCTGGGGGAGCACGGCGCACCGACTGCCCCGCCCCGACGACGACACCCTGCGAAAGCAGCTCGCCGGCCCCGTCGACAGCGTCGCCGTCGTCTCCCGCGACGACATGGTCGCCCTGCGCTACGCGCTGCTCGCCGAGCACCTCAGGCCCGGCGTGCGGCTCGTCGTGACCATCTTCGACCGCACCGTCGCCGAGGAGGTCTCCCGCACCGTCCCCAACTGCACCGCCCTGTCCATGACCGACGCGATCCTGCCCAGCCTCCTGGCGAGCTGTCTCGCGCCCCAGTACGCGATGCTGCAGCCCGTCGGCGACGACCTCGTGGGCGTACGGCGCGAAGGCGTGACCACGCGCGTCGAGCACCTGCCCCGGCGGGCCCTGGCCACCGCCCCGCAGCCGCACCCGCGCAGCCCCGCCGGCACCTGGTTCCGCTCCCTCGGCACGTCCGCGAAGGCGCTCGTCTGCAGCCTGGTCGCGCTGCTGCTCGCCTACTCCACGGACGTCGCGCTCGGCGTCCTCGTCCTGCACGAGCACTGGACCGACTCCGTGTGGAACGCGGCCCGCACGCTCACCACGGTCGGGTCCTCGCACGCCGCCGAGCACGGGCCCGGCTGGTACAAGGTGTTCTCCGCCGCGTCGATGATCGGCGTGCTGGTCCTCGCGGCCGTGTTCACCGCCGGTGTCGTCGACCGCTTCACCGGGCACCGCATGACCAGCATCCTCGGGGCCCGCTCCATACCGCGCCGCAACCACGTCATCGTCGTCGGCCTCGGCCAGGTCGGCCTGCGGCTCTCCGCGTGGCTGCGCGACCTCGGCGTGAAGGTCGTCGCCGTCGAGCGCGACCGGCGGGCCGGCTGCCTCCCGCTGGCCCGCTCGCTGAACATTCCCGTCGTCATCGGCCGCGGCGGCGACCGGTTCCTGCTGGAGCGGCTCTCGGTGCGCCGGGCCCGTGCGCTGGCCGCCGTCGCCTCGGACGGGCTGGGGAACATCTCCGTCGCGGTCGCCGCCCGTGCGGTCGCCCGCGACCAGCGGATCGTGCTGCGCGCGGGCGGCGACGCGGTCACGACGGAGTCGCAGTCCCTCTTCCGCATCGGCGCGGTGTGCGACTTCCCGCTGATCGTCAGCACGTTCGTCGCCGCGACCGTCCTCGACGCCGAACTGCGCAGCGTGTTCGTGGCGGAGGGCCGCACGTGCGCGCTGTTCGCCGACGACCGCGTGGTGGACCTGCGGACCTGGGACGCCGCCCAGGACTGAGCGGGCCGGTCGCCCGGCCCGCCCGGCCCGCTATCCCACGGCCCGGCGCGCCACGGTGAACCGCCGCAGCACCTCCGGGATCGGGTCGACCCCGATCCCGGGACCCTGCGGCACGTCCAGGTGCCCGTCGCGCAGGACGAACGGCTCCGTCAGGTCCTGCGCGAAGTACCGCGACGACGCCGACGTGTCGCCGGGCAGCGTGAACCCGGGCAGAGCCGCAAGCGCCAGGTTCGGAGCCCGGCCGATCCCCGTCTCCAGCATCCCGCCGCACCACACCGGGACCCCCGCCGCCCGCGCGAGGTCGTGGATGCGGCGGGCCTCCAGGTAGCCGCCCACCCGCGCCGGCTTGATGTTGACGACCCGGCAGGCCTCCATCGCGATCGCCGCCGAGGCGTCCCGCGCCGAGTGGATCGACTCGTCCAGACAGACCGGCGTCGCGATCCGCCGCTGCAACTGCGCGTGCTGGTACAGGTTGTCCTCGTCCAGCGGCTCCTCGATCAGCAGCAGCCCGAACTCGTCCAGCTTCCGCAGGTGTTCGGCGTCCGACAGGCCGTACGCCGTGTTGGCGTCGACCTGCAGCGGCAGCGCGTCGCCGAACTGCTCCCGCACCGCGCGGACCGGCTCCAGGTCCCAGCCCGGCTCGATCTTCAGCTTGATCCGCACGTACCCCTCGTCCAGGTACTGCCGCACGTCGTCGAGGAGTTCGGGGACGGACGGCTTGATGCCGACCGAGACCCCTGCCGGCACCCGGTCGTGGACCGAGCCGAGGAACGTCGCGAACGACATCCCGGCCGCCCGCAGCTCGGCGTCGAGCAGCGCCGTCTCCAGGGCCGCCTTCGCCATGTAGTGGCCCTTGACCGCGGCCATCGCCGGACCGGCCTTCGCCGAGGTCAGGTCCCGTACGGCGGCCACCCGCGGCACCAGGAAGTCACGCAGCACGAGCTCCGCGCCCGCCGTGAACTCCGCGCTGTACAGCGGGTCCGGATCGCCCCCGAACTCCGCCCAGCCCTCGGCCGCGTCCGTCTCCACGCGCAGCAGGAACGTGTCCTTGCTGGTCTGCGTACCGAAAGAGGTACGGAACGGCTTCACCAACGGCACCGCGATGTGCAGCAGTTCGACACGCTCGATCTTCATCTCAGCCCTCCTGGGCGGACGTCGGGGCGCCGCTCGCGGCGGCGCGGGTCAGCAGGTACCAGCCGTCGCGCGACAGGGCGGACGCCGTGTACCCGTCGGCGAACGCACCGGTGAACACCTCACGGACCGCGTGCCGCCAGCGCAGCGCGGCCGGCAGGTCCCGGGCGCGCAGCGCGAGCACGTCCTGGGGCACCCGGCACCACAGCCGCTCCCCGGACCGCAGCGCGAGCGGCCCGCCGTCCGGGGCCGGGCACAGCGTCTCGGCGTCGGCCCGGCCGGACGCCCCGTCGTCGACGGCGCTGCGCGGATCGCGCAGATCCCAGGTCACAGTGAGCCGGTCGCTCTCGTCGCCGCCGTTGAACCCGTCGTCGAGCGGCCCGTAGAAGTCGACGACGTACTCGGTGCCCAGCCCGCCCAGCTTGACCAGGTTGAAGCGGGCGTTGCGGCCGAGCAGCGGGTCGAACGTCCACTGCATGCGCTCGGCGCCCCGCTCCAGGGACCACAGCCGCTGCGCCTGCTTCACGGCGAGACCCACCCCCCGGTCGGAGGTCGCCGCCGCGGCGACGAGCGAGTACACGGCCCGCTCCGCCGGCGGCTGGAACACCAGAACCGCCGCCCCCACCAGCTTCTGCCCGGCGTACGCGGCGTGCACCGCGCCGCCCGCGTGCACCGCGCTCGCCATGACGTCGGTGGGCAGGGGTGGCGCGCCCGGCGGCGTGCCCCAGGTCTCGGCGAGGAAGTCCGTCACGGCGCGCAGCCCGGACAGGTCGCCGACGGTCCGCACCATGACACCGGCGGCCGCCGCCGAACCGGCCGCCGCGCGCGCCGCCCGCTCCAGAGCGCCGCCGTCGTCGTCCGGTGCCCCGGGCGGCGCCGCGGCACTTGCTGTCGTAGCACTGATCATGGCTGCCAGTCTGGGCATCCGCGGGGCGGCCGTCTTTGCGCGTTCGTGCAACGCTCGGCCGGTCTCATGATGCGATCCGATAATCCGCGGCCCTTCCGCCGGAGGCGACAATCGTGCGTCGACGAAGCCGAGGAGGCGCCCCCATGCAAGCCGACTGCACGCTCGAGGCGCTGCTCGACACCCTCGGGCAGCCGGCCCTCCGGATCGTCGCCGCACCCGCCGGCACCGCGGTCCCGGTCACCGAGGTGCTGCTCCACGACCCCGGAGTGCCCGTGCCGTACACCCCGGGCGGACTCCTGCTCGCGGTCGGGGTCACCGCCGCGGCGGCCGCCGACCTCGTACCGGCCGTGGCCGCGGCGGGCCTGACCGGACTCGTGGTGCGCGGCGAGGGAGGACCCGAGCGGGCCGCCCGCGCGCACGGGGTCGCGCTGCTCGCCGTCGACGAGGAGGCGTCCTGGCACCGGGTCCACCTGCTGATCGCCTCGGCCGTCCAGGCCGGACCGGCCCCCGTCGCCCAGGGCGCCGGAGCCTCCGCGCTCGGCGACCTGTTCGCCCTCGCCAACGCGATCGCCGCGGCCGCCGGCGGCGCCACCACCGTCGAGGACCCGCGCCGGCGCATCCTCGCCTACTCGACCGTCGACGGCCAGGTGATCGACGACGTCCGCCGCCAGGGCATCCTCGGCCGGCAGGTCCCGGACAGCCCCGAGAACACCGAGCAGTACCGCCGACTCCACGCCGCCGCACGCCCGTTGCGGCTGCCCGGCACCGAGCCGGGCGAGATCGAGCGGCTCGCCGTCACCATCCGCGCGGGCGGCGAGATCCTCGGCTCGCTCTGGGTGATCGACAGCGGCAGGCTCGCGCCCGATGCCGAGGAGATCCTCGCCCAGGGCGCCTCCACCGCCGCCTTCCACCTGCTGCGCGCCCGGGCCGCCGAGGACCTCACCCGCCATCAGTACGGGGACCTGCTCAGGCGCCTGCTCGACGGCACCGCGGCGCCCGCGACCGCCGCCCGCAGGCTCGGCTTCGCCGAGGACGCCAAGGTCCGGGTCGTCGCGTTCGTCCTCGACGATCCCGCAGTCGCCCCCGCCGACAGCGCCCAGGCCACCCTGCGCCTCCTCGACCACGTCCGGCTCCAGTGCGAGGCCCGCTACGGCCGGCACGCCTGCGTGGTCGTCGACGACACCGTGTACGCGCTGCTGCCCGAGGCGGGCCCGGACGGCGGCCGCCAGCGCCGGCTCATCGAGGACCTCACGCGGCAGGCCGCCCTCGCGCTGCGCAGCCCCGTGCGCGCCGGACTCGGCGGCGCCGTCACGGGCCTCGCCGAGGTGGCCCGCTCACGCGACGACGCCGACCGGGTCCTCACCGTCCTGGAGGAGGACCGCGGTGTCGCCGCCATCGAGGACGTGCGCCCGCGCGTCACCCTGCTGCGGCTCGGCGAGCTGCTGGACCGGCGCGCCGACCTGACGACCGGTCCCTGGCAGCATGTCCTCGACCACGACGAGCGGCACGGCACCGATTACGCGGGCACCCTCATCGCCTACTTCGACGCGGGCTGCGACATGGCCGGGGCCGCCCGCCTCCTCGCCGTGCACGCCAACACCTGCCGCTACCGCCTGAAGCAGATCAGGGAGCACCTGGCCATCGACCTCGACGACCCCGACGAGCGGCTCGTCCTCTGGCTGCACCTGCGGATCCTCGCGCGCCTGCGGGCCGGCCGCGCCCCGGCGCGCCCCGCCCCCCCGGGCCCCCCGACCCCCCGCA